>NZ_JBIVMX010000027.1:0-36768 GCF_044753305.1 Pseudomonas sp. NPDC088429
TTGAAAGGGGCGCCAAACGCGTTTCAAGCCTGTAAAGGTGTAAACGATGTCCCCGGTCTAATTTGTAAAGGATGTACCGGTCTCTACAGTGAGGGTAAGCTTTTAAAACTTCTCGATCGCGCGGAAATTCTGCTCGCGCACCACTTCCTTCGGCTTGTACGCGCAATACCCCGGGCGTGGCCCGATCTTCGGGTGATTGCGGCAGGTATCCGGGCGCTTGTCATAAATGGTGCACAGGCGGCTCTTACGATCCAGGTAGTAGCAATCGTTGTTGCTCATGCGCTGCAGGGTGAAAATGCCGGACTTCTGATTGAAGCGTTCAACCAGGCCTTCCTTCTGCAAACGCTTGGCGATGTTCTTCGGCGGGTCACCGAGTTCGAATTCGTCGACCACACCGATGCGCACCAGATCCTTGATTTTCACCTCAACCGGCAGCGTGCAGCAGCTGGATATGCAAGAACCGCACATCGGGGCTGAATATTTTGCCCACGTATCGAGACGATCGATCTCGGCGGCGGCAATCAGGTTGGGCTTCATCATCGGGAGTTACCAGGCGTGTGTGCATCAGGGCGCGCGATCATACCGGGACTGGTGGATTTTTGAACAACCTTTCGCCAGATTTTTTCTCGATACAGGCACATTGCCGGACAATTCGGCACGGCCCCTGCATTCATTAGCCCAGCCGCCAGGGTTATGCCGGGCCATCTCACCGTCTCAGGAAATACTGCCGAACCAGAGCCCTCACCGTCGGTCAGACCGTCTAGGCTCAGACAATTCCCGCTCGCTCGAGGTCCCATTGATGACTCAAGAACCACTAGTTCGCGAAGCAGAGGTGGCCGCATTCCGCGATGCCGTCCTGACCAAACTCACCTACGCGGTGGGCAAAGACCCTGATCACGCCTTCGACCATGACTGGTTCGAAGCCATCGCTTTGGCTGCGCGCGATCACATGGTCGAGCACTGGATGGATCACACCCGGCAGATCTACCGCAAAGGCCAGAAGCGGGTGTATTACCTCTCGCTGGAGTTCCTCATCGGCCGTTTGCTCTACGACAGCCTGAGCAACCTTGGCCTGCTCGACGTCGCCCGTGAAGCGTTGACCGAACTCGGTGTCGATCTCGAACGCATCCGCTTGCTGGAGCCCGACGCCGCGCTCGGTAACGGTGGCCTCGGTCGTCTGGCGGCGTGCTTTATGGAAAGCATGTCGACCCTCGGCATCGCCGGCCACGGTTACGGCATTCGTTATGAACACGGTTTGTTCCGCCAGGCCATCGTCGACGGCTGGCAACAGGAGCAGACCGAGCACTGGCTGGATTTCGGTAACCCGTGGGAGTTTGAACGGCCAGAGGTCGTCTACTCCATCGGCTTCGGCGGCAGCGTTGAAACCGTCACCGACGTCAGCGGCAAATCCAAACAAGTCTGGTCGCCGGCAGAAACTGTCCGCGCGATCGCTTACGACACGCCGGTGGTCGGCTGGCGCGGGGCAAGCGTTAATACGCTGCGTCTGTGGCGTGCCCGCGCCATGGAAGATTTGCACCTGGAGCGCTTCAACGCCGGTGACCACTTGGGCGCCGTCGCCGAAGTTGCTCGCGCCGAAAGTATCTCGCGCGTGCTCTACCCGGCAGACAGCACCGAAGCAGGGCAAGAACTGCGCCTGCGTCAGGAATACTTCTTCGTCGCCGCCTCGTTGCAGGATCTGCTGCGTCGCCATCGCAACATGCACACCTCAGTGCTGACGCTGGGCGATCACGCGGCGATCCAGCTCAACGACACCCACCCTTCGATTGCCGTCGCCGAACTGATGCGGCAATTGGTCGATGTCTACGACGTGGCATGGGACGCGGCGTGGCAAGTGACGGTCGATACGCTGTCGTACACCAACCACACGCTGCTGCCGGAAGCGCTGGAAACCTGGCCGGTGGGCCTGATGGAACGCATGCTGCCACGGCACATGCAGATCATTTACCTGATCAACGCCCAGCACATCGATTCGCTGCGCGCCAAAGGCATTCACGATTTCGACGTGCTCCGCGCCGTGTCGCTGATCGAAGAAGACAACGGTCGCCGCGTGCGCATGGGCAACCTCGCGTTCCTCGGTTCGCACAGCGTCAATGGTGTATCCGGATTGCACACGCAGCTGATGCGTAAAACCGTGTTCGCCGAACTGCACAAGCTCTACCCGGAACGGATCAACAACAAAACCAACGGCATTACTTTCCGCCGCTGGCTGTATCAGGCCAACTCGGAACTGACCTCGATGCTGGTCGACGCATTGGGCCCGGATCTGCTGGATAACGCGGAAGAGCGCTTGCTCGATCTTGAACCGTTCGCCGAGAAGCCTGCGTTCCGCAAAGCTTTCGCCGAACAGCGCCTGCACAGCAAAAAAGCGCTGGCTTATCTGATTCATGAACGCTTGGGCATTGCGGTGAACCCGGCGGCGATGTTCGACGTGCAGGTCAAACGGATCCACGAATACAAACGCCAGTTGCTCAACCTGCTGCACACCGTAGCGTTGTATCAGGCGATTCGCGCCGAGCCGGAAGTCGACTGGGTGCCACGGGTGAAAATCTTCGCCGGTAAAGCGGCGGCGAGTTATCACCAGGCCAAACTGATCATCAAACTGACCAACGACATTGCCCGGGTGGTGAATAACGATCCGACGGTGCGTGGCCTGCTGAAAGTGGTGTTCCTGCCCAACTACAACGTCAGTCTGGCGGAGAGCATTATTCCGGCGGCGGACTTGTCCGAGCAGATTTCCACTGCCGGTTTCGAGGCGTCGGGCACCAGCAACATGAAGTTCGGCCTCAACGGCGCGCTGACTATCGGCACGCTGGACGGCGCCAACGTGGAAATGTGCGAGCGCATCGGGGCCGAGCACATGTTTATCTTTGGTCTCAGCGCGCAGCAGGTTGAGGCGCGTAAACAGAACCACGAGTTCAGCGCCTTGCCGGACATCGCCGCGTCGCATCGTCTGAACGATGTGCTGCAAGCGATCCGCAGTGGGGTGTTCTCGCCGGACGATACTTCGCGCTACACCGGGTTGATCGACTCGCTGGTGGATTACGACCGCTTTCTGGTCTGCGCTGATTTCGACTCGTACTGGGAAGCGCAGAAACGCGTTGAAGCGCATTGGCACGACAGCAACAACTGGTGGCGTTCGGCGGTGCTCAACACGGCGCGGATGGGCTGGTTCTCGTCAGACCGGACGATTCGTGAGTACGCCACGGAGATCTGGAAAGCACTGGAGTAACTTTCCGCTCGGCTCGATATAATCGCGCGCCGGAAAAGATCGCAGCCTTCGGCAGCTCCTGCACAGGTGTTCGCATAACCCTGTAGGAGCTGCCGCAGGCTGCGATCTTTTTGGGTCAGGCTGCGCTAATCTTCCCGGATTGGCCTTCGCGCTTAGGGATATCGACCATGCAATGGATGTTCATGTTGATCGGGCTGGTGCTCGGCTGGCTGCTCGACGAGTCGTTCAGTGATGCGCTGTTGGGCGCGTTGCTGGGGCTGGTGATCGGGCAGACGCTGCGCATTGCTCGGCTTGGCTCGCAAGCGGCTGAGCAACAGCAGCAACTTGAACAGGCGAAAGTCGCGTTGCAGGGCGTCGAGCAGCGGCTGTTTCTGCTGGAAGGCGCGCCGGTTCGTGCCGCACCATCACCGAGTGCAGCACCGGTTGCCGAGCCAGTCGCAGACCCCATCAAAACCGTCGAAGAAGCCCCAGCCCCTGAATTGGTCTGGGAACTGCCCCCCGAACTCGAACCGATTTCTGCCGTCGCCAGCGAAACCAGTCAACCGCTGCCCGCCGATGTCTGGAACCTCGACGCCGTTACTCCCGAACCACAAAAACCCGCCGAACCCCGTGGCCCGAACCTTATCGAGCGCGGCATCAGTGCTGCGCGCAATTGGCTGTTCGGCGGTAACACCGTGCTGCGCGTCGGCGTGGTGTTGTTGTTTTTCGGTCTGGCGTTCCTGCTGCGTTACGCCACCGAAGGCATGGTCGTGCCGATCGAGTTGCGTTACGCCGGTGTCGCAGCCGCCGCGCTGGGCTTGCTCGCGCTGGGCTGGTGGTTGCGCAATCGCAACAGTAATTACGCATTGATGCTGCAAGGCACCGGGATCGCGGTGTTGTACCTGACGGTATTTGCGGCGATGCGTCTGCATCCGCTGCTCGATCCTTCTGCCGCGCTTGGATTGCTGGTCGCGGTCACGGTGTTCTCGGCGATTCTGGCGATCACCCAGGATGCGCTGGGCCTGGCTGCCGCAGCCGCATTAGGCGGTTTCGCCGCGCCGATCCTGACCTCGACCGGCGCCGGTAACCATGTCGCGCTGTTCAGTTATTTCGCGTTGCTCAACGCCGGTATTCTCGCCATCGCCTGGTTCAAGGCCTGGCGCCTGCTCAACCTGATCGGCTTCGTCGGCACCTTCGGCATCGGTTTCGCCTGGGGCCTGCGTTCGTATGCGCCGGAGTTGTTGTGGAGCACCGAGCCGTTTCTGATTCTGTTCTTCCTGATGTACCTCGGCATCGGCCTGTTGTTTGCCCGACGCAAATTGCTCGACATGCCCGATGCCCCTGCGGACGGCGACCGTGATGCCTTGCTGCACTGGTCGGCGCGCAAGGGCGATTACGTCGACGGGACGATGCTGTTCGGCCCGCCGATCATTGGTTTCGGATTGCAGTTTGCGTTGGTGCAGCATCTGGAGTTCGCCGCCGCGTTCAGCGCGCTGGCACTCGGCATGATTTACATGGCGCTGGCCAAGGTGTTGATGGGTGGCCGCGCGGCGTTGCTGGGCGAAACCTGTCTGGCGCTCGGGGTGATTTTCGCCAGTCTGGCGATTCCGCTGGGGCTGGATGCTCGCTGGACCTCGGCGGCGTGGGCCGTGGAAGGTGCGGGGATTTTCTGGCTCGGTTTGCGTCAGCATCGACCGTTCGCCAGGGCATTCGCGTTATTGCTGCAACTGGGCTCGGCGCTGGCGTTTCTCAGTCAGTTGCGGGTTGGCGAAAGCAGCCTGCTCGACGGTGCTCCGCTCGGCGCGTTGATGCTCGGCAGCGCTTTGCTGTTCAGCTTTTATCAACTGCGCAAGGCCTCGGCGGAGCAGACTTCGCCATGGGAGCGCCAAGGCCTGCCAGTGTTGGCCTGTCTGGGCCTGACCTTCCTCTACCTGCTGGCGCCGCTGTTTTTCTTCACGCAAGGCACGGCGATCAGTTGGGCATTGGCCGGGTTGGTGACGTTGTTCGTCGGCCTGCGGATTCAGTCGCGCACGTTCCTGTTCACCGCGTTTGCCGTGCAATTGCTCGGCGGCGCTTTGTTCCTCTTGCGTCTGCAAGGCGCGGGCGAGGATTCAGCGGCGGTGTTCAGCGCCGGTTGGAGCGGTTTGCTCAGTGCTTCGCTGATTGGTCTGGCGTTGATCGCCGGCATGCTGTTGGCGGCTCGCGATGAAATGGTGCGCAGCGATGTACGCCTGCTGCGCGGTTTGTCGGTGGTGTTGCTGGCCGGTCTGGTGCTGATCAATCTGGCGGTGCTGTTCGTGCTGCCGTGGCAGACCGCGAGCGCGGTGTGGGCCGCGAGTGGTTTGTTGATTATCTGGCTGAGCCTGTACCTCAAGCAGCGTGTGAGCTTTGTCTTCGGTCTTTTATTGCAGTTGATTGGTGGCGCGGCGTTTCTGTTCGCAGGCCCCGAGCTGCTCGGGCCGCTGTCCAGCGAAGGACTGAAACCGCTGGCCCACGGCGGATTCTGGACGCCGCTGGTGCTGGGGCTGGCCGCGATGATCGGTGCGTGGCGCCTGCAACTGGGCAATCACGCTTCGGCATTCGATGCGTTGAGTTTGCAGCGTTTGTCCGAAGTTTTGCTGGTGTGGGGCGCGGGTTGGTGGGCGCTGGCGTGGGTCAGTGAAGTGCTGCGTTTTGCTACGCCGAATCTGCAAGGCACGTTGCTGCTGTTGGTTGCAGCGGTGAGCGTGGCGTTGTGGACGGTGTTGTCGCTGCGCCTGAAATGGCCGGCGCTGGGTTTGCTTTGCACCTTGCTGATTCCGGCGGCGGGGCTGGTGTTGCTCGCTGCCTGGCATTCGCGTTATCACCCGGCGGCCGATTTCGGTTGGCTGGCGTGGGCGGCAGTGTTCGCCGTGCATTTCTTCAGTCTGCGCGGCTTGGCGCCGATGTTGCCGGCGCGCGCTTTGAGCACCGCGCATGTGCTCGGCTGCTGGCTATTGATCGGCGTGCTGGCGCTGGAATTGCGCTACGGTCTGCTGTTGTTGTCCGAGCAATACAACGCCTGGCGCTGGTTGGGCTGGGCGATTCTGCCAAGCCTGTATTTGCTGATGGCGGCGGCACCGCGCAATTGGCCGTGGCCGGTCGCAGCGTTTGCCCGCGAGTACCGCTTGTACGCCGCTGCGCCGTTGGCGGTGCTGATGCTCGCGTGGTTCTGGCTGGCGAATGGCGTCAGCGATGGCAATGCCGAACCGTTGCCGTACGTGCCGCTGCTCAACCCGTTGGAGTTGGGTTTGCTGTTCGCGCTGTTCGGCGTTTATGTGTGGTCGCGCAGTGCGGTTTCGCAGCTGTCGATTCGTCAGGACTACGCCGAATACGCGACGCAATTGATCGCCGGGGTTTCACTGTTCGCCTTCTGCACGGCGTTGGTCACCCGCGCCGCGCACCATTGGGCGGGGATTCCGTTTGAGCTGGATACGCTGCTCGCTTCGATGCTGGTGCAGGCGGGCTTGTCCATCGTCTGGACGCTGATGGCGCTGGGGCTGATGATCGGCGGGCATCTGCGTCATCGTCGCGAAGTGTGGCTGATCGGCGCGGCGCTGATTGCGCTGGTCGTGGCCAAACTGATTTTTGTCGAATTGAGCAACCGTGGCGGCCTCGCCCGGATCGTCTCGTTTATCGGCGTGGGCGTGTTGCTGCTGGTGGTCGGCTATTTCGCGCCGCTGCCGCCCAAACGCGTCGACGCTGACCCGGCGGCGGACAAACCGGCCCCGGACACCGAAGGAGTTTCATCTTGAGTCGCATGCTGAATCTGGGTTGGTTGGCGTTGGGTGTGGTGATGGCTGCCGGCGCCCAGGAAAAACCGGCGGACTTCGCCACGCAAGTGCCGCTGTCGGTCAGCGGTGACGGGCCGTGGTATCGCCTCGAACTGCCGCTGAATGTGCAATTGCAGGCGCGCCAGACCGATCTCAGTGACCTGCGCGTGTTCAACGCCGCCGGCGAAGCGCAGGCGTACGCCTTGGCGCGCGAATCGGCACAGACCCGCGATGACGGTCAGTTGCACGAGGTGAAGTGGTTCCCGCTGTACAACGCCGCCGATTCGAATGAACACGTGCCGAACGTGCGCGTGCAGTCGACCACCAATGGCACGCTGGTCGAAGTGCAGCCGTCGAGTCAGCTGGAGGCGGGCGAGGAAGTGCTGCGCGGTTGGCTGCTCGATGCCAGCGCGATCAAGGCGCCGTTGCAGCAGTTGATCCTCGACTGGACCAGCGAGCGCGATGGCTTTCAGCGTTTCAGCATCGAAGCCAGTGATGACTTGCAACACTGGCAGCCGTGGGGCGAAGGCCAGGTTGCGCGCCTGACGTTTTCCGATGAGCGCATCGAGCAGCATGAAGTGACGTTGCCGGGGCAATCCGCGCGCTATTTGCGCCTGTTGTGGGATTCGCCGAGTTCGGCGCCGACCATCACCTCGGCACAGTTGAAAAGCAGCGATCCGCGCAACGTTCCGCTGCCGTTGGTCTGGTCGCAAGCGTTGGCTGGCAGCAGCACCAAGGCTGGCGAGTACAGCTGGCAGTTGCCCATGGGGCTGAACGTCGAGCGCGTGCAGGTCGAGCTGAAACAACCTAACAGTCTGGCGCCGGTGACATTGGCCGGGCGCCGCGAAAGCAGCTTGCCGTGGCAGGAACTGAGCAACGGTTTGCTGTATCGCCTGACGCAGAATGGCCAGGACGTGGTGCAGAATGAATTGCAGCTCTACGGGCAAACCGTGCAGCAGTTGAAGTTGACGGTGGATGAGCGCGGCGGTGGTCTGGGTGAGCAGGCGCCGAGTTTGAAATATGCGGTGCGCGCGACGCAGGTGATTTTCCTTGCGCGCGGCGAGGGGCCGTACAGTCTGGCGGTGGGCAATGCGACGGTGAAAACGGCGAATCTGCCGTTGGCGACGCTGATTCCGGGTTTCAAACCGGAGAAGTTGGCGGGGCTGGGTAAGGCTGTGGTTGGGGGGGAAGTGGTGGCGACGCAGACTTCGACGGCCACGACGGCGGCTGTGGCGGAGACCAATTGGAAGAAGATCGGGTTGTGGGCGGTGTTGTTGCTGAGTGTGGTGTTTTTGGGGGCGATGGCGTTTAGTTTGTTGCGCAAGCCTCCCGCTAAATCCTGAAAAAGCGGGTGCTGTGCACCCGATCGCGAGCAGGCTCACTCCTACAGGGGAACGCATTTCTTCAGTTGGAATACCATCAACTGTAGGAGTGAGCCTGCTCGCGATAGCGTTTTCCCAAACAACAAAAATCCACAAACTGTCGCGCCCACCCTGCACCATCCGTCCCGAACCGGACTACGCTAAATCCGCTACCTGAACTCTCCACCGACAATCACGTCTCATGCAGGCAATTACACCCCAACGCACGTTACCGGGCGTCTTCGCTCGCTACGGTTTCAGACTCCCTGTAAACTGCGCGGGTTTTTAGCCCCCCATTCCACCGGAGCCGTCCATGTCCCGCGTTACCCTGAGTCGCTATTTGATTGAGCAGACCCGCAGCAATAACACTCCTGCCGATCTGCGTTTCCTGATCGAAGTGGTCGCGCGTGCTTGCAAAGAAATCAGCCACGCCGTGTCCAAAGGCGCCCTGGGCGGTGTTCTGGGCAGCATGGGCACTGAAAACGTCCAAGGCGAAGTGCAGAAGAAACTCGACGTGATCTCCAACGAGATCCTGCTCGAAGCCAACGAATGGGGCGGTCACCTGGCCGGCATGGCGTCCGAAGAAATGGACAATGCCTACCAGATCCCGGGTAAATACCCGAAAGGCGCGTACCTGCTGGTATTCGACCCACTGGACGGCTCGTCGAACATCGACATCAACGCCCCCGTCGGCACCATCTTCTCGGTACTGCGTTGCCCGAACGAATACCTGAGCCAGAACGAGCCGCTGAACGAGAAAGCGTTCCTGCAGCCAGGCACTCAGCAAGTTGCCGCCGGTTACGCGATCTACGGCCCGCAAACCATGCTGGTGCTGACCCTGGGCGACGGCGTCAAAGGCTTCACCCTGGACCGCGAAATGGGCAGCTTCGTGCTGACTCACGAAGACATCACCATTCCTGAATCGACCCAGGAATTCGCCATCAACATGTCCAACCAGCGTCACTGGGAAGCCCCGGTACAACGTTACGTTGGCGAACTGTTGGCCGGTGAAGAAGGTCCGCTGAAAAAGAACTACAACATGCGTTGGGTCGCGGCGATGGTTGCCGACGTACACCGCATCCTGACCCGTGGCGGTCTGTTCATGTACCCGCGCGACAGCCGTGAGCCATCCAAGCCAGGCAAACTGCGTCTGATGTACGAAGCCAACCCGATGTCGTTCCTTGTGGAACAAGCGGGCGGCGCGTCCACCGACGGTCACCAGCGCATCCTCGACATCCAGCCTGAAGGCCTGCACCAGCGCGTAGCGGTGTTCCTCGGCTCGAAAGAAGAAGTCGCACGCGCTACGGCTTACCACAAGGAATAAACCATGACCGCGCCCTGGCAGCCGTTGCTCGATTGGTGGTTCGGACATGCCGAATCCCCGGACGACATTTCGGCTGACAAGGGCAAGTTGTGGTTCGGTAAGCGAGACAGCCAAGACCTCGAAGCGCAGACGCGTTTCGGGGTCTTTGTCGATCAGGCCCTGGCCGGCGAATTGACCGAGTGGACGCAACGTCCCGAAGGTTGGCTGGCGCTGGTGTTACTGCTCGATCAACTGCCGCGAATGATCTTTCGCGACACCCCCAAAGCGTTTTCCGGTGATCTGCGCGCGCAGAAACTCGTCGCCCAAGGCATTGCGGCGGATTTTGATCGGCAGTTGAAACCGATCCAGCGTGTGTTTATTTATCTGGTGTTCGAACACTGCGAAAACCTCGCGGTGCAAAACGAGGCGGTCTCCCGGTTTATCGAACTGGTGGCTGAACAGCCGGAAGGTGAACGGGCGGTGTTTGCCGATAACCTGGATTATGCCGAACGGCATCAGAAAGTGATCGCACGGTTTGGCCGGTTTCCGCATCGCAATGCGGTGTTGGGGCGGGAGTCTACGGCTGAGGAGATGGTGTTTCTTTCCGAACCGGGTTCGCGGTTCTGATCCCAAAAAAGATCGCAGCCTACGGCAGCTCCTACAGTGAACTCGATCTATGTAGGAGCTGCCGCAGGCTGCGATCTTTTGATCCTTAAATGCGGAAACTACCCACCAACTGCTTCAACCGCGCCGCCTGCTGCTCCAGATCCGAGCAAGCCCGCAACGTCGCCTGCAAATTCTCCACACCTTCCTGATTCAGCGTGTTGATCTCGTTGATATCGACATTGATCGACTCGACCACCGCCGTCTGCTCTTCAGTCGCGGTCGCCACCGACTGGTTCATCCCGTCGATTTCACCAATACGCTGAGTAACGCTGCCCAAGCGCTCGCCGGCCTGGTTGGCGATGCCGACGCTGCTTTCGCTCTCGCGCTGGCTCTCGGTCATGATGCTCACAGCCTGACGCGCGCCGACTTGCAGTTCTTCGATCATCTTCTGCACTTGCTGCGCCGAGTCCTGAGTGCGATGCGCGAGGTTGCGTACTTCATCTGCAACCACGGCGAAACCACGCCCGGCTTCACCGGCACGCGCTGCTTCGATCGCGGCGTTGAGCGCGAGCAAGTTGGTTTGCTGCGAGATGCTGGTGATCACTTCGAGGATCTGGCCGATGTTCACCGTGTTGGCGTTCAGGGTTTCGATGTTGCCGCAGGAGTCGCTGATCTTCGCCGACAGCTGTTGCATGGCCGAAATGGTTTTATCCACAACCTGCTGACCGTCCACCGCGAGGCTGCGCGCATCGCTCGAATGCTGCGAGGCGAGCGCGGCGTTCTGGGCGATTTCCTGCGCGGCGGCGCCGAGCTGATTGATCGCGGCGGCGACGCTGTTGGTGCGGGTGGCTTGCTGATCCGAGTTGTACATCGACGAGTTCGACGCCGCGACTACGCGCAGGGCGACTTCGTTGACCTGGCCGGTGGCCGAGGACACTTCGCGGATCGAGGTGTGGATGCGCTCAACAAAACGGTTGAACGAAGTGCCCAGCGCGCCGAATTCATCGTTGCCGTGGATCACCAGACGTTTGGTCAGATCGCCTTCACCTTCGGCGATGTCATGCATGGCGCGACCCATGGTCAGCAGCGGCTGCATCAACACGCGGATGAGCATGCCGAGCAGGGCGATGATGATCACCACGGCGATGACCATGGCGATCAGTGCCGAGGTGCGGAATTCGCTGAGCATGGCGAACGCGGTGTCTTTATCGAGCACCAGCGCCACGTACCAGTCGGCGGATGGCACACCGTTAACGTGGGTGAAGGAGATCAACTGGGTCTTGCCGTCGAACTCGACTTCCTTCAGGCCCGGAGTGACTTTCGGCGCACCGTTCGGGTAGGCCTCGGCGAGGGTCTTGAGCACCAGTTTGCTGTCCGGGTGAATCAGGATCTTGCCGTCGGCACTGACGATGAACGCGTGGCCATGGCCGCCGAAGTTCAGCGAGTTGATGATCGCGCTGACGCTGGTCAGGTCGATGTCCGCGCCGGCAACGCCGAGCATCTGCCCTTGGCGCTGCACCGGGGTGGCGACGGTGATCACCAGTTTGCCCGAGGAGGCGGCGACGTACGGTTCGGTGACGATAGTCTGCTGCGCGCTGTTCGCCGCTTTATACCAGCCGCGCGCGCGCGGGTCGTAATCCGGCGCGCGGTTGCCGGCCGGCACGGAGAACATCACGCCGTCGGCACCACCGAAGTAGCTGAGCTGGAAATTACCGGTGTAGGCGGGCAGGTCGATGATGCGTTTCAGACTGGCCGGGGCATTGCCGTCGACAACCACTTGCTGGGACATCGATTGCAGCAATTGAATGCGGCTTTCCAGCCAGGTCTGGATGTTGCTGGTGGTCAGGCTGCCCAGTTCCTGCATCGACGCTTCGGTGCTGCTGCTCAGCGCTTCGCGCTGTCGATAGTCGTTGAAGAAAATGAAACAGGCGAACGCAACGGCCACCACGAGGGCGGCAGCCAACAAAATCTTGTGGCTGAATTTCATGTTTCTGGTCATCGAATGAGCTACCGCGAAGGGGCTGATCAAGAAAGGGCGGCAATTTGCCACACAGGGAGGCTTTGCGCTGCTCTTGTTTCGACCGGGGCGCGCCAAAGATTAGGCCTTTTTTGCGAATTGCGACGAAATGCTCAAAAGCGCGACAAAGTGTCTGATTTATCGGCAAAAGCCAGACGAGCGGAGCAATAAATAGGCGTCCCGGGAGGGAACCAGACACCACTTTTCTCTTCTAAGCTTCTGGTTGGCCCCATGCCATCCCCCTTCCGTTCCAGGAGTTACACCATGTCGCTGCGATCTATCGCCCTTTTGTCGTTCTGCGTGCTGTTGGCCGCCTGCGGCAAGATCAATCAGGAAAACTACTCGAAGCTCTCGGCCGGCATGGCCAAGACCGAAGTTGAGACCTTGTTGGGCAAACCGACTGATTGCTCGGGCGCGCTCGGCATGTCCAGTTGCACCTGGGGCGACAAAAACAGCTTTATCAGCGTGCAGTACGCCGGTGACAAAGTGCTGATGTTTTCCGGCCAAGGCCTGAAGTAAACCGGGGCCTCGCGCCCACGGAGAAGAAAAATGAAGCGGTTATTGCTTGTCCTTTTTGCCGGCCTGGTACTGGCCGGCTGCGCCACTTCCGGCGTAGATCCGTTGGCGCCGAAGACCGTCAACAGCGTCAATCTCAAGCGTTACCAAGGGACCTGGTATGAGCTGGCGCGTTTGCCGATGTACTTCCAGCGCGACTGCGCGCAATCCGAAGCGCATTACACCCTCAAGCCTGACGGCAACGTCGCGGTGCTCAATCGTTGCCTGACCCCGCAATGGCAGTGGGAAGAAGTGAAGGGCACGGCTTATCCACAAGTGCCGGGCAAAACCGACAAATTGTGGGTCGAGTTCGATACTTGGTTCTCGCGTCTGATACCGGGTGTGGCGAAAGGCGAATACTGGGTGCTGTACGTCAGCGATGACTACAAGACCGCCATCGTCGGCGACCCGAGTCGCAAGTACATGTGGCTGCTGTCGCGCACGCCGACCGTCAACGGTGTGGTGCGTGAAGAACTGCTGAGCAAGGCGCGTCAGCAGGGCTATGACACCACGCGATTGATCTGGCGAGCGTCGGATCGGCAGATGGCCAAGACTTCTAATTAAGAGCGAAAAGATCGCAGCCTTCGGCAGCTCCTACATGGGAAAGTGTTCACCCTGTAGGAGCTGCCGAAGGCTGCGATCTTTTGCTTTTCTTAACCTAAAAGGTCGCGCAAGACTTGGGTGAACGCGCGGGCGCTGTCCTCTTCCCCGGCATGCCGGCCATCACGCACAACCCACTGGCCATTGACCAACACATCACGCACCTGACGATCCCCTCCGGCAAACAACCAGCGATTCAAAATCCCGTCTCCGTTCGCCGTCGCCAGATACGGATCGTTGCCATCGAGCACAATCCAGTCCGCCCGTTTGCCAACCTCCAGCGCACCAATCGGCTGCCCCAGCGCCTGCGCACCGCCATCCAGAGCCGCGTCATACAGGGTGCGCCCGACCATCGGCTGATCCGCGCCGTACAACCGGTTACGTCGCTGATCACGCAGACGCTGGCTGTATTCCAGCCAACGCAATTCTTCCACCACACTCAGCGAGACATGGCTGTCGGAACCGATGCCCATGCGTCCACCCTGCGCGAGGAAATCCACCGCCGGGAAAATTCCGTCGCCCAGATTCGCTTCAGTGGTCAGGCACAGCCCGGCGATGGCGCGACTCTTGGCCATCAGCGTGACTTCTTCCGGATTGGCGTGGGTGGCATGCACCAGACACCAGCGCTGATCAACTTCGGCATTTTCGTACAGCCATTGCAGCGGACGCCGACCGCTCCAGCTCAGGCAGTCGTCGACTTCTTTCTGCTGTTCGGCGATGTGAATGTGAATCGGGCATTGCTTGTCGCTGGCCGCCAACACTTCGCTGATCTGCTGCGGCGTCACCGCGCGCAACGAGTGGAAGCACAGCCCCAGCGATTGCGATTTTTGCTGCGCCAGTAACGGCTGCAAACGCGACTGCAGATTCAGGTAATTTTCGGTGCTGTTGATAAAACGGCGCTGGCCATCGTTAGGCGTTTGCCCGCCGAAACCGGAGTGGCTGTAGAGCACCGGCAGCAAGGTCAGACCGATGCCGCTTTCACTCGCCGCCTGACTGATACGCAACGCCAGTTCAGCCGGATCGGCGTACGGCTGACCATTGCTGTCGTGGTGCACATAGTGGAATTCGGCCACCGAGGTGTAACCGGCCTTGAGCATTTCGATGTACAGCTGACGGGCGATCACACCGAGCTGATCCGGGCTGATTTTTCCGACGAGGCGATACATCAAATCGCGCCACGTCCAGAAACTGTCGTTCGGGTTGCCGGCCACTTCGGCCAGTCCGGCCATCGCACGCTGGAAGGCGTGGGAGTGCAGATTGGGCATCCCCGCCAGCAACGGCCCGCTCAGTCGTTCGGCGCCATCTGCGGTGGAATCGGCCTGGATTTGGGTCAGCGAGCCCTCGGCGCTGACCTCAAGACGTACATTGTTGGCCCATCCGTTAGGCAGCAGCGCGCGTTCGGCAAAGAAGGCGGACATGGTTCAGCACCCCATCGTGTGTTATTTGTATATACATATACAGACGTTTGCCTGCCCGGTAAACTCCGGCAAGCTAGCCTCTCTCATCCAATGAACATGGATCAACCTTGCCGACTCCGCCTCCAGTCTCCCCGTTGGCCGCGAACATGGGCGACAGTCCGGCGCCCTTGTACGCCCGCGTCAAACAGATGATCACCCAGCAGATCGACAGCGGAAACTGGCCGCCGCACTACCGCGTGCCGTCCGAAAGCGAGCTGGTCAATCAACTCGGTTTCAGCCGAATGACCATCAACCGCGCCCTGCGCGAGATGACCGCCGACGGTCTGTTGGTGCGCATGCAAGGCGTCGGCACGTTTGTGGCCGAACCGAAGAGCCAGTCCGCGCTGTTCGAAGTGCACAACATCGCCGACGAAATCGCTTCCCGTGGCCATCGCCACACCTGCCAGGTGATCACCCTCGAAGAAGAGGCCGCCGGTTCCGAACGCGCGCTGGCGCTGGACATGCGCGAAGGGCAGAAGGTCTTTCACTCGCTGATCGTGCATTACGAAAACGACATTCCGGTGCAAATCGAAGACCGTTTCGTCAACGCGCTGGTCGCGCCGGAATACCTCAAGCAGGACTTCACCCTGCAAACGCCTTACGCCTATCTCAACCAGGTCGCGCCGCTGACCGAAGGCGAGCATGTGGTTGAAGCGATTCTGGCAGAGCCGTCCGAGTGCAAGTTGCTGCAGATTGAGAAGGGTGAGCCTTGCTTGCTGATTCGTCGCCGCACGTGGTCGGGGCGTCAACCGGTGACGGCGGCGCGATTGATTCACCCGGGTTCTCGTCATCGTCTGGAAGGTCGGTTTCATAAATAGAGAGCATAAATGAGTGAAGTGAAGGTTTTACGCGCTGAAGGCTACCCGCGCATGCCGTGGAAAAACGGCGGCGGCAGCACTGAGGAAATAACCCGTGATGCCGGTGCCGGGCTGGACGGTTTCGGCTGGCGCCTGTCGATTGCCGACATCGCCGAGTCCGGCGGTTTTTCCTCCTTCGCCGGTTACCAACGAGTGATCACCGTGTTGCAGGGTGACGGCATGACCCTGTGCGTCGACGGCGACGATACGCGGCCGCTGTTACCGCTCGACCCGTTTGCCTTCAGCGGTGAAAGCCAGGTTTCCTGCACGCTGCTCGGCGGTGCGATTCGCGACTTCAACCTGATCTACGCGCCACAGCGGTACAGCGCTCGGTTGCAGTGGCTGGACGGTGAACAGCGGTTTTTCAGCTCGGCGGGGACGGTGCTGGTGTTCAGTGTCAGTGAGTTGCTGGAAGTGCAGGTTGGTCATTCCGCATCGCAACTCGGTCGCCATGATTGCCTGCAACTGGACGGTAACGCCGGACTGGTTGAAGTCACCACCAATGCCGCTTGCTGTGTCATTGAGCTGACGGCGCGCTGATTCAAAAATCTTAAAAGATCGCAGCCTTCGGCAGCTCCTACAGGGTGTACCTCAATCCCACTGTAGGAGCTGCCGAAGGCTGCGATCTTTTGCTTTTGGGATGTTCCCAACACACGCACCAACTTGTTACCGAACGCCCCAGCGTGGCGCAAAACCTCGCTTTCGTAACAATCCCCAACCCCCTCCATCAATACCCTCGAAAAATTTCATCCACGCCAGAACCCTTGATTCAGGCGCCCTCCAGCCGTGTCCGCGGTTTTTCTTGAACAGCCCTCCAACAAGTTGGCCGCTTGATTGCATATGCTTGTATGTACAAGTAAAGACGTATGCGTATGAGTCGTTCGAGACTCTCCGCAGCGTCCACTGATTCGCTTGTCGCGCAGCGAAGCGCACAGGCTGCTTGCCCACTGCCAGGGTTGGTTTGAATTGATCGCTGAGGAGTCTCTTTCGTGACTGATAACAAAATGACTAAGTTTCGCGATGTCGAAATCCGTGCCGCCCGCGGCAACAAGCTGACCGCCAAGAGCTGGCTGACTGAAGCGCCGCTGCGCATGCTGATGAACAACCTCGACCCGGAAGTCGCCGAGAACCCGAAAGAGCTGGTGGTTTACGGTGGTATCGGTCGCGCCGCGCGTAACTGGGAGTGCTACGACAAAATCGTCGAAAGCCTGACCAACCTGAATGACGACGAGACCCTGCTGGTGCAATCCGGCAAGCCGGTCGGCGTGTTCAAGACCCACAGCAACGCCCCGCGCGTACTGATCGCCAACTCCAACCTCGTCCCGCACTGGGCGAGCTGGGAGCACTTCAACGAACTCGACGCCAAAGGCTTGGCCATGTATGGCCAGATGACCGCCGGCAGCTGGATCTACATCGGCAGCCAGGGCATCGTTCAAGGCACCTACGAAACCTTCGTTGAAGCCGGTCGCCAGCACTACAACGACAACCTCACCGGCAAGTGGGTGTTGACCGCCGGTTTGGGTGGCATGGGCGGCGCACAACCGCTGGCGGCAACCCTGGCCGGCGCTTGCTCGCTGAACATCGAATGCCAGCAAGTGAGCATCGATTTCCGCCTGAAAAGCCGTTACGTCGACGAGCAAGCCAAAGACCTCGACGACGCCCTGGCGCGCATCGACAAATACACCAAAGAAGGCAAAGCGATCTCCATCGCGCTGCTGGGTAACGCCGCAGAAATCCTCCCGGAACTGGTCAAGCGCGGCGTGCGCCCGGACATGGTCACCGACCAGACCAGCGCCCACGACCCGCTCAACGGTTACCTGCCTGCCGGCTGGACCTGGGACGAATACCGCGCCCGCGCCAAGACCGAGCCGGCCGCTGTGATCAAAGCCGCCAAGCAGTCGATGGCCGTGCACGTTAAAGCGATGCTGGAATTCCAGAAACAAGGCATTCCGACCTTCGACTATGGCAACAACATCCGTCAGATGGCACAAGAAGAAGGCGTAGAAAATGCCTTCGACTTCCCGGGTTTCGTACCGGCTTACATCCGTCCGCTGTTCTGCCGTGGCATCGGCCCGTTCCGTTGGGCGGCGCTGTCCGGCGATCCGCAAGACATCTACAAAACCGATGCCAAGGTCAAAGAGCTGATCCCCGACGACGCGCACCTGCACAACTGGCTGGACATGGCCCGCGAGCGCATCAGCTTCCAGGGTCTGCCGGCACGTATCTGCTGGGTCGGCCTGGGCCTGCGCGCCAAGCTCGGTCTGGCCTTCAACGAAATGGTGCGCAGCGGTGAGCTGTCGGCACCGATCGTCATCGGTCGCGACCACCTCGACTCCGGCTCGGTGGCCAGCCCTAACCGTGAAACCGAATCGATGCAGGACGGTTCCGACGCTGTGTCCGACTGGCCACTGCTCAACGCTCTGCTCAACACCGCGAGCGGCGCGACCTGGGTTTCCCTGCACCACGGCGGCGGCGTCGGCATGGGCTTCTCGCAGCACTCGGGCATGGTGATTGTCTGTGACGGTACGGACGAGGCGGCCGAGCGCATTGCGCGCGTCCTGCACAACGACCCGGCCACTGGTGTTATGCGCCACGCCGATGCCGGTTACCAGATCGCCATCGACTGCGCCAAGGAACAGGGTCTGAACTTGCCGATGATCACCGGTAAATAAATGCAAAAGCCCTGTAGGAGTGAGCCTGCTCGCGATGAGGCCGGCACATTTAGCAAATGTGCTGACTGACACACCGCCATCGCGAGCAGGCTCACTCCTACAAAAGCAAAAGCCAAAAAAGAACAAAACCCGGAACAATCCACAGAGGTTGAATCATGGCTGTCACCACCGATCGTGCAAGCAACAAACCGTTGATCGAAAGGCGTTCGATCGACTACATCCCGGAAGCGGAAAGACACGGTCGTCTGTTCAGCCAATTCACCCTGTGGATGGGTGCCAACCTGCAAATCACCGCGATCGTCACCGGGGCTTTGGCCGTGGTGTTGGGCGGTGATGTGTTCTGGTCGCTGATCGGTCTGTTGATCGGTCAATTGCTCGGCGGTGGTGTGATGGCGCTGCATGCCGCGCAAGGGCCGAAACTCGGTCTGCCGCAGATGATCTCCAGCCGCGTGCAGTTCGGCGTTTATGGCGCGGCGATCCCGATCGTGTTGGTGTGCCTGATGTACCTGGGTTTCACCGCAACGGGGACGGTGCTTTCCGGTCAAGCGTTGGGCCAGTTGTTTAATGTCAGCGACAGCGTCGGCATCCTGATTTTCGCCAGTGTGATCGTGGTGGTCACGGTGCTCGGTTATCGGGTGATCCACTGGATCGGCCGTGTCGCCAGTGTCATTGGCGTGATTGCCTTCGTGTTTTTGTTCTGGCGGCTGATGAGCCAGACCGACGTCGGCGCACTTCTGCAAATCCGTCATTTCAGCTGGAGCAGCTTCCTCCTCGCGGTGTCGCTCGCGGCCTCCTGGCAGATCGCTTTCGGCCCGTACGTGGCTGACTATTCCCGTTACCTGCCGAGCAACACCTCGGCGGTTAAAACCTTCTTCGCCGCCGGTGCCGGTTCAGTGGTCGGCGCGCAAGTGGCGATGATCCTCGGCGTATTCGCGGCGGCTTCGGCCAACGGCCAATTCGCCGGTCACGAAGTTGCCTACATCGTCGGCCTGGGCGGCACCGGAGCCACCGCTGCGCTGCTGTACTTCAGCATCGCATTCGGCAAGGTGACCATCTCGACGCTGAACTCCTACGGCAGCTTCATGTGCATCGCGACCATCATCAGTGGTTTCAAGGGGCACCTGACCGTTACGCGTATGCAGCGTCTGGTGTTCGTGCTGGTGATCGTTGGCGCGGCGACCCTGATCGCGCTGCTCGGCCAGCACTCGTTCCTCGGTGCGTTCAAGTCTTTCATCCTGTTCCTGCTCGCGTTCTTCACCCCGTGGAGCGCGATCAATCTGGTGGATTACTACTGCATCACCCGTGAGCGTTATGACGTGCCGGCGCTGGCCGATCCGAATGGTCGCTACGGTCGCTGGAACTTGCTCGGCATCAGCGTCTATGTGTTCGGTGTGCTGGTGCAGCTGCCATTCATCTCCACCAAGTTCTACACCGGCCCGCTGGTGGCAGCCCTCGGTGATGTGGATATTTCCTGGATCATCGGTCTGGTGCTGCCGGCCGTCGTCTACTACGTGTGCGCGAAAAAATGGCACAGCGCGGTACCCGATCAACTGATTCTGCCGGTCGAGCAGAACAGCGTTGTACAACCTAAAACAAGCGGGGCCGGACGCGCTGCGGCGCAGGCCTGATTTGGACGTGGACAGGGCTGGATGCCTCTTGACTGCCGAAAGCCAATTCATGATTAGGAGCGTCACAACAATGAAATCGAACAAGACCCTGCTGACCACATTGCTGTCCATGGGCCTGCTGGCCAGTGCCGGTGCCACCCAGGCTGCGGGCTGGTGCGAATCGGGCAAACCGGTGAAGTTTGCCGGCCTGAACTGGGAAAGCGGCATGTTGCTGACCGACGTCCTGCAAGTGGTGCTGGAGAAAGGCTACGACTGCAAGGTCGACAGCCTGCCGGGCAATTCCATCACCATGGAAAACGCCCTGAGCAGCAACGATATTCAAGTGTTCGCCGAAGAGTGGGTCGGCCGCAGCGAGGTCTGGAACAAGGCCGAGAAGGCCGGCAAGGTCGTCGGTGTCGGCGCACCTGTGGTGGGCGCTGTGGAAGGCTGGTACGTGCCGCGCTACGTGATCGAAGGCGACGCCAAGCGCAAGCTGGAACCGAAAGCACCGGATCTGAAAAACATCGCCGATCTGGGCAAGTACGCCGCCGTGTTCAAGGATCAGGAAGAGCCGTCCAAGGGGCGTTTCTACAACTGCCCGGCCGGCTGGACTTGTGAACTCGATAACAGCGAAATGCTGAAAAGCTACGGCCTCGAAAACAGCTACACCAACTTCCGCCCGGGCACCGGCCCGGCGCTGGATGCGGCGGTGCTGTCTAGCTACAAGCGTGGCGAGCCGATCCTGTTCTACTACTGGTCGCCAACCCCGCTGATGGGCCAGGTTGACCTGGTCAAACTCGAAGAAAAACCCGGCGTCGACAAGTCTGTGAGCATCAAGGTCGGCCTGTCCAAGACCTTCCACGACGAAGCCCCGGAACTGGTCGCCGTGCTGGAAAAGGTCAACCTGCCGATCGACCTGCTGAACCAGAACCTGGGTCGCATGGCGAAGGAACGCATCGAGTCGCCAAAACTGGCGAAAATCTTCCTCAAGGAACATCCTGAAGTCTGGCATGCGTGGGTCAGTGACGACGCAGCCAAGAAAATCGACGCGGCGCTGTAGGTCGATACCTCCCGGCTAACCGCGAGGCAGGCCGGGAGATATGCCGTAAACGCTTGATTGAGATTTCTGATTGAGAGCCGCTTATGTTTCCCGAGAGCTTTACCTTTTCCATCGCCGACTGGGTCAACGGTTGGGTCGATTCGCTGGTCACCAACTACGGTGATGTGTTCCGCCATATCTCCGACACCCTGCTGTGGGCCATCGTCAACCTCGAAGGCATGCTGCGTGCGGCGCCGTGGTGGCTGATGCTGGCGATCGTCGGTGTGATCGCCTGGCACGCCACGCGCAAAGTGGTGACCACTGCGGTCATCGTCGGTTTGTTGTTCCTCGTCGGCGCGGTCGGCCTGTGGGACAAACTCATGCAGACGCTGGCCCTGATGATGGTCGCGACGATCATTTCGGTGCTGATCGGCATCCCGCTGGGGATTCTCTCGGCGCGCAGCAATCGCCTGCGCTCGGTGCTGATGCCGCTGCTCGACATCATGCAAACCATGCCAAGTTTCGTCTACCTGATTCCGGTGCTGATGCTGTTCGGCCTGGGCAAGGTACCGGCGATTTTCGCTACCGTTATCTATGCTGCGCCACCGCTGATTCGCCTGACTGATCTGGGCATCCGCCAGGTTGACGGCGAAGTGATGGAAGCGATCAACGCATTCGGCGCCAACCGCTGGCAGCAACTGTTCGGCGTGCAACTGCCGCTGGCCCTGCCGAGCATCATGGCCGGGATCAACCAGACCACCATGATGGCCCTGTCGATGGTGGTGATCGCCTCGATGATCGGCGCCCGTGGTCTGGGTGAAGATGTGTTGGTGGGGATTCAGACCCTCAACGTTGGACGTGGCCTTGAGGCCGGTCTGGCGATCGTGATTCTCGCAGTGGTCATCGACCGCATTACTCAGGCGTACGGTCGGCCACGGCATGAGGTGAGCAAATGAGCAACGCAACCGTGAGCAAGATCGAAGTCAAAAACGTCTTCAAGATTTTCGGCAACCGCGCCAAGGACGCACTGGCGATGGTCGGCCAGGGCAAGACCAAGGATCAGGTGTTGAGCGAAACCGGTTGCGTGGTCGGCGTTAACGACCTGTCGCTGAGCATCGGTACTGGCGAGATCTTCGTGATCATGGGCCTCTCCGGTTCCGGTAAATCGACTCTGGTTCGTCACTTCAACCGGCTGATCGACCCCACCAGCGGCGCGATCCTTGTCGACGGCGTCGACATCCTGCAATACGACATGGAAGCCCTGCGCGAATTCCGCCGGCACAAGATCAGCATGGTGTTCCAGAGCTTCGGCCTGCTGCCGCACAAAACCGTACTCGACAACGTCGCCTACGGCCTGAAGGTGCGTGGCGAGAGCAAGCAAATGTGCGCGGAACGCGCGCTGCACTGGATCAACACCGTGGGCCTGAAGGGCTACGAAAACAAATACCCGCACCAGCTCTCCGGCGGCATGCGCCAGCGTGTTGGTCTGGCTCGGGCTTTGGCGGCAGACACCGACATCATCCTGATGGACGAAGCGTTCAGTGCGCTGGATCCGCTGATCCGCGCCGAGATGCAGGATCAGTTGCTCGAGCTGCAAAAGACGTTGCACAAGACCATCGTGTTTATCACCCACGACCTGGATGAGGCGGTGCGCATTGGTAACCGGATTGCGATTCTCAAGGATGGGCGGTTGATTCAGGTCGGCACGCCACGCGAGATTCTGCATTCGCCGGCGGATGAGTACGTTGACCGGTTCGTTCAGCGGCGTGCGGCGGTGGTCTAACAGACTTGCGGTGAGGCTGCCGGCCCCTTCGCGAGCAAGCTCGCTCCCACAGGAGACCGCATTCCAATGTGGGAGCGAGCTTGCTCGCGAAGGGGCCGGCAGAGCTGCATCAATATTACGGTTGAGGTTTTAGATGTCCCAGGCTGAAAAAATCGTTATCACCGGCGCTCCTCTGCGTTGGCAGGACGTGGTTGCTGTCGCCCGTCACGGCGCTCAACTGGAGCTGTCGAGCGACACCTGGGCGCGCATCGAAAATGCGCAGGCCATCGTCCAGCGCATCGTGGCCAGCGGCGAGCGTGCCTATGGCGTCAACACCGGCCTGGGCGGTTTGTCCAACGTTTCCCTAAAAGACGAACAGCTCAGCCAGCTCTCGCGCAACACCTTGCTCAGCCATGCCTGCGGCGTCGGCCCGGTACTCGCCGACGAGCAGACCCGCGCGATCATCTGCGCCGCCATTCACAACTACAGCCACGGCAAATCCGGCCTGCATCGCCGGGTCGTCGAAGGGCTGCTGGCGCTGCTCAATCGTGGCATCACCCCGCAAGTGCCGTCGCAAGGTTCAGTCGGCTATCTGACGCACATGGCGCACATCGGTATCACGCTGCTCGGCGTCGGCAATGTCAGCTATCGCGGGCAGATTATTTCCGCACAACAAGCGTTGGCCGAAGAAGGCCTGCAACCGGTGCAGCTCGGCGCGAAGGACGGTTTGTGTCTGGTCAATGGCACGCCATGCATGACCGGCCTCAGCTGTCTGGCGATTGCCGATGCCACGCGGCTGGTGCAGTGGGCCGACGTCATCGGTGCGATGAGTTTCGAAGCGCAGCGCGGTCAGATCGACGCGTTCGATGCCGAGATCATCGCGTTGAAACCGCACCCGGGCATGCAGCAGGTCGGAATCAATTTGCGCGCATTGCTCGATGGCAGTGAAGTGATTGCGTCGAGCAAAGGCATTCGCACTCAGGATGCGCTGAGCATTCGTTCGATCCCGCAAGTACACGGCGCGGCGCGTGATCAACTCGACCATGCGATCAAGCAGATCGAAGCCGAACTCAACGGCTGCACCGACAATCCGTTGCTGCTCGGCACGCCGGATAATTTCCGGGTGATGTCGCAAGCCAATCCGCACGGCCAATCGGTGGCGATGGCGGCGGATTTGCTGGCGATTGCCATGGCCGAAATCGGCTCGATCGCCGAGCGTCGCCTCGATCGTCTGGTCAACCCGCATGTCAGCGGTTTACCGGCATTTCTGGTGGCCAATCCGGGGGTGAACTCCGGGATGATGATCGTCCAGTACGTCGCCGCGTCGCTGTGCGCGGAAAACCGCCAATTGGCGCAACCGGCGGTGCTCGATAACTACATCACTTCCGGCTTGCAGGAAGACCATCTGAGCATGGGCACCAATGCCGCGCTGAAGCTGCATCGCGCGCTGGAAAACTGCACGCAGATCCTCGCCATCGAATATCTGCTGGCGGCGCAGGCGTTTGAATTCCTCAAGGAACAACGCTTCGGCGCCGGCACTGACCGCGCGTGGCGACTGCTGCGCGAAACCGTCCCGGCCTACGATCAGGATCGCTGGCTCGCCCCGGATATTGCCGCCGCCGCGAGCGTGTTGAAAAACCCGAATCTGCTGCACAACGTTCTATCGAATTTGCATTGAAAAACTACCCTGCCAGCGTGCCAAGGCGCCGGATGCCCACAAGGCTGAAAGCGACGGATAACGGAATGCTCCGGAGCGAATGGCAAGTTAATAACAAACTCTCAAAAGGAGCATTTAAATGACTGCGCTGAACCTGATTCCCGGCCAACTGAGCCTGGCCCAACTGCGTGACGTCTACCAGAACCCGGTCAAGCTGACGCTCGACAACAGCGCCTCGGCGCAGATCGAAGCCAGCGTCGCTTGCGTCGAGCAGATCCTCGCCGAGAACCGCACTGCCTACGGCATCAACACCGGTTTCGGCCTGCTGGCCTCGACGCGCATCGCCAGCGAAGACCTGGAAAACCTGCAGCGCTCGCTGGTGTTGTCCCACGCCGCCGGTGTTGGCGTGCCGATCAGCGATGAGTTGGTGCGTCTGGTCATGGTGCTCAAGGTCAACAGCCTCAGCCGTGGTTTCTCCGGCATTCGCCGCGTGGTGATCGATGCGCTGATCGCGTTGATCAACGCCGAGGTTTATCCGCACATTCCGTTGAAAGGTTCGGTGGGGGCGTCGGGCGATCTGGCGCCGTTGGCGCACATGTCGCTGGTGCTGCTGGGCGAGGGCAAGGCGCGCTACAAAGGCGAGTGGATGGAAGCGGTTGAAGCGCTGAAAGTCGCGGGTCTGACGCCGCTGACGCTGGCGGCGAAAGAAGGTCTGGCACTGCTCAACGGTACTCAGGTTTCCACCGCGTTCGCGCTGCGTGGGTTGTTTGAAGGTGAAGACTTGTTTGCCGGCGCGTTGGCGCTGGGCGGTCTGACGGTTGAAGCGGTTTTGGGTTCGCGTTCGCCGTTTGATGCACGCATTCATGCGGCGCGTGGCCAGAAGGGTCAGATCGATGCGGCTGCGGCTTATCGTGATCTGCTCGGTGAGCGCAGTGAAGTCTCCGATTCGCATCAGAATTGCGAGAAGGTTCAGGATCCGTACTCGCTGCGCTGCCAGCCGCAAGTCATGGGCGCCTGCCTGACCCAGTTCCGTCAGGCCGCTGAAGTGCTGGCGGTTGAAGCCAACGCGGTTTCCGATAACCCGTTGGTGTTTGCCGCTGAAGGCGACGTGATCTCTGGCGGTAACTTTCACGCCGAACCGGTGGCCATGGCCGCTGACAACATGGCGTTGGCCATTGCCGAAATCGGCTCGCTGAGCGAACGCCGCATCTCGCTGATGATGGACAAACACATGTCGCAACTGCCGCCGTTCCTGGTGGCCAATGGCGGCGTGAACTCCGGATTCATGATTGCGCAGGTGACCGCAGCGGCGCTGGCCAGCGAGAACAAAGCGTTGTCGCATCCGCATTCGGTGGACAGTCTGCCGACCTCGGCTAACCAGGAAGACCACGTTTCCATGGCACCGGCGGCGGGCAAGCGTCTGTGGGAAATGGCCGAAAACACCCGGGGGATTCTCGCGGTGGAATGGCTGGCGGCGGTGCAGGGGCTGGATTTGCGTAACGGTCTGAAAACTTCGGCGAAGCTTGAGCAAGCGCGAGCGATTCTGCGTAAGGAAGTGCCGTTTTATGAGAAAGACCGGTTCTTCGCGCCGGACATCAATGCGGCGACTGAGTTGTTGGCTTCGCGCTGCCTGACCGAGCTGGTTCCAGCGAAGCTGCTGCCTAGTTTGTAACCCACCCACTGATCGTTCCCACGCTCCGCGTGGGAATGCCTCAAGGGACGCTCCGCGTCCAGTGACGCGGAGCGTCACGGGCTGCATTCCCACGCAGAGCGTGGGAACGATCACCAACCCCAACGGAGGCCAACAGTGAAAACCCTCTGGCAACACTGCCACGTCGCAACCATGGCGCAAGGCGTCTACTCGATCATCGAGGATGCGGCCATCGTGACGTCCGGTGCGCTCATCGAGTGGATCGGCCCGCGCAATCAATTACCGTCCGGCGAATACCCGGCGGTCAATGATCTGCAAGGCGCGTGGGTCACCCCCGGCCTGATCGACTGCCACACGCACACGGTGTTCGGCGGCAACCGCAGCGGCGAATTTGAAAAGCGTCTGCAAGGCGTCAGCTATGCCGAAATCGCTGCGTCCGGTGGTGGTATCGCCAGCACCGTGCGCGCTACGCGTGAAGCGACGGAAGACGAGCTGTTCGCCAGCGCCGCCAAACGCCTGAAAAGCCTGATGCGCGACGGCGTGACCACGGTCGAAATGAAGTCCGGCTACGGCCTCGATCTGGTCAACGAACGCAAAATCCTCCGGGTCATCCGTCGCCTGGAAAAACAGCTGCCGATCAGCGTGCGCAGCACCTGTCTGGCCGCCCACGCGCTGCCGCCGGAGTACAAGGATCGCGCCGACGATTACATCGATCTGGTCTGCAACGAAATGCTCCCCGCGCTCGCCGCCGAAGGTCTGGTCGATGCCGTGGATGCGTTCTGCGAATACCTGGCCTTCTCGCCGGAGCAGGTCGAGCGCGTGTTTATCGCCGCGCAACAACTCGGTCTGCCGGTGAAGCTGCACGCCGAACAATTGTCCTCGCTGCACGGCTCCAGCCTCGCCGCGCGCTACAAGGCGTTGTCTGCCGATCATCTGGAGTTCATGGACGAGGCCGACGCCATCGCCATGGCCGAAGCCGATACCGTCGCCGTGCTGCTGCCGGGCGCGTTCTACTTTCTGCGCGAAACCCAGTTGCCGCCAATGGACGCCCTGCGCAAGCACAAGGTGAGAATCGCCATTGCCAGCGACCTCAACCCCGGCACTTCGCCGGCGCTGTCGTTGCGTCTGATGCTGAACATGGCCTGCACCTGTTTCCGCATGACCCCGGAAGAGGCCCTGGCCGGTGCGACGATTCATGCTGCGCAAGCACTGGGCATGGCCGACACTCACGGTTCGCTGGAAGTCGGCAAGGTCGCGGATTTCGTTGCCTGGCACATCGATCGTCCGGCGGATCTGGCCTATTGGCTCGGTGGTGATCTGGACAAACGCGTCGTCCGTCACGGCGTCGAATCAAGTCTGTAGGAGAGCGGTTGTGGATAAGGTTCTGAACTTCAAACAAGGTCGCGTGCCGCTGCTGATCAGCATGCCTCACGCTGGCGTACGCCTGACGCCTGCGGTGGAAGCCGGGTTGATCTCTGACGCGAAAAGCCTGCCGGACACTGACTGGCACATTCCGCAGCTGTACGACTTTGTCGAGGAACTGGGCGCGAGCACGTTGGCGGCTGAGTATTCACGATTCGTCATCGATCTGAATCGACCGTCCGACGATAAGCCGCTATACGCCGGGGCGACCACCGGGCTGTATCCGGCGACATTGTTCGATGGCATTCCGTTGTTCCGCGAAGGGCACGAACCGTCGAAGGAAGAACGCGCGACGTATCTGGAGCAGATCTGGACGCCGTATCACCGCACCCTGCAAGAAGAGTTGGCGCGATTGAAGGCCGAGTTCGGCTACGCGTTGCTGTTCGATGCGCACTCGATCCGTTCGATCATCCCGCACCTGTTCGACGGCAAGCTGCCGGACTTCAACCTCGGCACCTTCAACGGCGCCAGTTGTGATCCGCAACTGGCCAGTCAGCTCGAAGCAATCTGCGCCGGCCACAGCCACTACAGCCATGTGCTCAACGGCCGCTTCAAGGGCGGTCACATCACCCGGCATTACGGCAACCCGGCCGAGAACATCCACGCCGTGCAACTGGAGTTGTGCCAGAGCACCTACATGGAAGAGTTCGAACCGTTCCGCTACCGCGCCGACCTGGCCGAGCCGACGCAAGTCGTACTCAAGGAACTGCTACAAGGCTATCTGGCCTGGGCAAAGTCTCACTACACCGGCTGATCCACCCCTGTAGGAGCTGCCGCAGGCTGCGATCTTTTGATCGTTCCCACGCTCCGCGTGGGAATGCCTCTTGGGACGCTCCGCGTCCAGTGACGCGGAGCGTCACGGGCTGCATTCCCACGCAGAGCGTGGGAACGATCAACGATCAGGCTCCGGAGCATGCTCATTGACGTAAATCGGGTTTATGATGCCCAACGGCAGAATAATAGAAGTCCCCCCAGGGATGACCTCGACCCCTTACGGAGCGCGCAATGCAGACTTTGTTTCCGCAGATCAAACCTCACGCCCGGCACGATCTGGCTGTCGATGACACCCACACGCTGTACGTCGACGAAAGCGGTTCGCCGGAGGGTTTGCCGGTTGTGTTCATTCACGGTGGCCCCGGCGCCGGTTGCGACGCGCAGAGCCGTCGCTATTTCGATCCGAATCTGTATCGCATTGTGACCTTCGATCAGCGCGGTTGCGGTCGCTCTACGCCGCACGCCAGTCTGGAAAACAACACCACCTGGGATCTGGTCGCCGACCTTGAGCGCATCCGTAAACACCTGGGCATCGAAAAATGGGTGCTGTTCGGGGGCTCGTGGGGTTCGACCCTGGCGCTGGCCTACGCGCAAACTCACCCGGAACGTGTTCATGGTCTGATCTTGCGCGGGATCTTTCTCTGCCGTCCGCAGGAAATCGAGTGGTTCTATCAAGCCGGTGCCAGCCGTCTGTTCCCTGATTACTGGCAGGACTACATCGCGCCGATCCCGCTGGACGAACGCGACGATCTGCTCAGCGCTTTCCACAAACGTCTGATCGGCAACGACCAGATTGCGCAGATGCACGCGGCCAAAGCCTGGTCGACGTGGGAAGGGCGCACCGCGACCCTGCGGCCGAACCCGCTGGTGGTCGATCGTTTCTCCGAGCCGCAGCGCGCGCTGTCGATTGCACGGATCGAATGCCACTATTTCACCAACAACGCGTTCCTTGAACCGAACCAGTTGATTCGCGACATGGGCAAGATCGCCCATTTGCCGGGCGTGATCATTCACGGTCGTTATGACGTGATCTGCCCGCTCGACAATGCCTGGGAACTGCATCAAGCCTGGCCGAACAGCGAATTGCAGGTGATCCGCGACGCCGGCCACGCCGCCTCCGAACCGGGCATCACCGATGCCCTGGTGCGCGCGGCCGGCAACATGGCGCGACGCCTGCTCGACCTGCCGCCCGAAGAAGCATGAAGGGCCTTTTGCAGCGCGTCAGTAACGCGCGGGTGGAAGTGGCGGGCGAGGTCGTAGGCGCGGTCGATCAAGGTTTGCTGGTGCTGGTGGCGGTCGAACCCGACGACACGCGTACCAGCGCCGACAAACTTCTGCATAAGCTGCTTAACTATCGGGTATTCAGCGACGCCGAGGGCAAGATGAACTTGTCCCTGGCGGATGTTGGCGGCGGGTTGCTGCTGGTCTCTCAGTTCACCCTTGCAGCCGACACCAGGAGCGGGTTGCGCCCGGGTTTTTCCAGCGCAGCACCTCCAGCCCTGGGCGAGGAATTGTTCGACTATCTATTAGGCAAAGCGAAACAGATGCATGGCACTGTGGCATCAGGTAGATTCGGCGCGGATATGCAGGTGCACCTGGTCAATGATGGCCCGGTAACCTTCCTGTTACAGACCTGAAAGCGCTTGAAACATCTTTTTAAGGGCGTTTCGACTGAAAACAGGCATTTTTCGCGATAAATACTTGGTTACCCCCGATGCTTTGTCATGCGGGCTACTAGATAATCGCGCGCTACGGGGATCAGCGTTCGTTGGTCCGTTTTGACTTAGGTAGAGACTTGTCCGGAGCCGATTGGGGAATCATTTTGCCCCAGCGGAGTCGGAACAATGCTCGCCAACTTGGCAAGAGTGTTCTGGAAGGTCGGTTTTTCACTGCCGAAAACCCTCCAGGCACTTCATCTGGCCGTTGGTTTATTGATCTGTTTTCGGCGAGGGTTGCTCGTGATTGTTAGTCCCTGTAATGCAGCAAAATTGTCTGCCAAACGCATGCGAAGTGCTCTGGTAGCGGGCTCGGCGCTCCTGTGCCTGCTCAGCGCCGGTCAGCTTTGGGCGTTCAATCTTGACGATGTATCGGCCAAGGCAAAAGAGCTGGCCGGGCAGAAGTTCGAAGCCCCGCGCAGCAACCTGCCGAACGAGTTCCGCGACATGAAGTTCGCGGACTATCAAAAAATTCGCTTCCTCACCGAAAAGGCTGAGTGGGCTGATCAGAAGACCCCGTTCAAGTTGTCCTTCTATCACCAGGGCATGCACTTCGACACGCCGGTCAAAATCAACGAAATCACGGCGAACACCGTCGAAGAGATCAAATACGATCCGACCCGCTTCGATTTCGGCGACCTGAAATTCGATCCTAAGGCCACTGAGCAACTGGGTTATGCCGGTTTCCGTGTGCTGTACCCGATCAACAAGGCCGACAAGCAAGACGAAATCATGACCATGCTTGGCGCGAGCTACTTCCGCGTCGTTGGCAAGGGTCATACCTACGGTCTGTCGGCCCGTGGTCTGGCGATCGATACCGCATTGCCGTCTGGTGAAGAATTCCCGCGTTTCCGCGAGTTCTGGATTCAGCAGCCGAAGCCGGGCGACAAGCATCTGGTGATCTTCGCCTTGCTCGATTCGCCACGCGCCACCGGTGCCTATCGTCTGATCCTGCGTCCGGGCAGCGACACCATTGTCGACGTCAAAGCGCAGATGTTCCTGCGTGACAAGGTCGGCAAACTGGGCATCGCACCGCTGACCAGCATGTTCCTGTTCGGCGCCAACCAGCCGTCGAAAGTCCTCAACTATCGTCGTGAACTGCACGACTCCAGCGGTCTGTCGATCCATGCCGGCAACGGCGAGTGGATCTGGCGTCCGCTGAACAACCCTAAACACCTGGCCGTGAGCAACTTCAGCGTCGAAAACCTGCGTGGTTTCGGTCTGCTGCAGCGTGGTCGCGACTTCAGCCACTACGAAGACCTCGACGATCGCTACGACAAGCGTCCAAGCGCCTGGATCGAGCCGAAGGGTGACTGGGGCAAAGGTACCGTTGATCTGGTAGAAATTCCGACCGCTGACGAAACCAACGACAACATCGTTGCGTTCTGGAGCCCGGAAAAAATGCCGGAGCCGGGCCAGCCGCTGGACTTCGCTTACCGCATGCACTGGACGATGGACGAAGCGGCGATTCACGCGCCGGACAGCGCCTGGGTCTCGCAGACTCTGCGTTCGACCGGTGACGTCAAGCAATCGAACCTGATCCGTCAGCCGGATGGCAGCGTTGCTTATCTGGTCGATTTCGAAGGTCCATCGCTGGCGGCCCTGGCCCCGGACGCTGACGTTCGCAGTCAGGTCAGCGTCGGCGACAACGCCGAACTGGTCGAGAACAGCGTGCGCTACAACCCGGAAACCAAGGGCTGGCGCTTGACCCTGCGGATGAAAATCAAAGACGCAGGCAAGTCGACCGAGATGCGTGCCGCACTGGTTCAGCCGGTGGTAACGGCTGATCTGGCCAAGTCGTCGGTACCGGCGTCCAACTCGTCCGTGGCCAAGGCCGACAAGGTTGCCGCCAAGCAACAAGAGAAAGAAGACAAGGAAGCCAAGGCAGCCGAGGCCAAACAGGCTCAACAGGCCGATGCCAAGCCCGCTGCAGATGCCAAGGACAAGGCCAACAAAGACGCCAAGCAGCCTGTAGCTGCGGACGCGGCCCCAGCCACACCGGAATCGGCGCCGACTGAAGAAGTCATCACCGAGACCTGGAGCTATCAGTTGCCTGCCGATGAGTAACTCTCAAGTACAGCCAGAGACTCTGTCCGAGTATCTGGCGCATCTGCCGATGACCGACGAGCAGCGCGCGGAACTCGCGGGCTGCCAGTCGTTCAGCGAGTTGCATGAACGCCTGTCGTCCTCGACGTTCGACGCCCCTGCCGAAGCCGCCCAGGCTTCGGTGGGCAAACGCCTGACCCTGAGCACGGCTGAAGAGCTGGAAGAAGCGGAAATGCTGGTGCTCGACGCCAGCGGTCGGGTCAGCCTCAAGGCCACCCCGCCGATCCGCCGCACCAAGGTGGTTCCGGAGCCGTGGCGCACCAATATTCTGGTGCGTGGCTGGCGCCGTCTGACCGGTCGCACCAACCCGCCACAGCCGCCGAAGGACGAAAACGTTCTGCCGGCGGCGCGCTGGCGCACCGTTGGTTCGATCCGTCGCTATATTCTGCTGGTGCTGATGCTCGGCCAGACCATCGTTGCTGGCTGGTACATGAAAGGCATCATGCCGTACCAGGGCTGGTCGTTCGTCGATCTCGACGAAGTCCTGCACCAGCCGCTGCTGCAGACCGCCACGCAAGTGCTGCCGTATGCGCTGCAAACCAGCATCCTGATTCTCTTCGGGATTCTGTTCTGCTGGGTGTCGGCCGGTTTCTGGACGGCGCTGATGGGCTTCCTCGAGTTGCTCACCGGTCACGATAAATACCGTATCTCCGGCAAAAGCGCCGGCAACGAGCCGATTGCCAAAGACGCGCGTACCGCGTTGGTAATGCCGATCTGCAACGAAGACGTACCGCGCGTATTCGCCGGTCTGCGCGCGACGTTCGAATCGGTCGCGGCTACCGGTGATCTGGATCGCTTCGACTTCTTCGTCCTCAGCGACAGTAACGACACCGATATCTGTGTCGCCGAGCAACAGGCCTGGCTGGACGTCTGTCGCGAAGCCAAAGGCTTCGGCAAGATCTTCTATCGCCGCCGTCGCCGTCGGGTAAAACGCAAGAGCGGCAACCTCGACGACTTCTGCCGTCGTTGGGGCGGTGACTACAAGTACATGGTCGTGCTCGACGCCGACTCGGTCATGAGCGGCGAGTGCCTGACCAGTCTGGTGCGCTTGATGGAAGCCACGCCAGACGCCGGGATCATCCAGACCGCGCCGCGTGCCTCGGGCATGGACACCCTGTATGCGCGTATGCAGCAGTTCGCGACCCGCGTGTACGGCCCGCTGTTTACCGCTGGCCTGCACTTTTGGCAGTTGGGTGAATCCCACTACTGGGGTCACAACGCGATCATCCGCATGAAGCCGTTTATCGATCACTGCGCCCTGGCGCCGTTGCCAGGTAAAGGGGCGTTCTCCGGTGCGATCCTGTCTCACGACTTCGTTGAAGCCGCGCTGATGCGTCGTGCCGGTTGGGGCGTGTGGATTGCCTACGACTTGCCGGGCAGCTACGAAGAACTGCCACCGAACCTGCTCGACGAACTCAAGCGTGACCGTCGCTGGTGCCACGGCAACCTGATGAACTTCCGTCTGTTCCTGGTCAAAGGCATGCACCCGGTGCATCGCGCGGTGTTCCTCACCGGCGTGATGTCGTACCTGTCGGCGCCGTTGTGGTTCTTCTTCCTCGTGTTGTCGACCGCGCTGCTGGCGGTGAACACGCTGATGGAACCGCAGTACTTCCTCGAACCGCGTCAGCTCTATCCGCTGTGGCCACAATGGCATCCGGATAAGGCGATTGCGCTGTTCTCGACGACCATCGTGCTGCTGTTCCTGCCGAAACTGTTGAGCATCATCCTGATCTGGGCCAAGGGCGCGAAAGAGTTCGGCGGCAAGTTCAAGGTGACCCTGTCGATGCTGCTGGAGATGTTGTTCTCCATGCTGCTGGCGCCGGTGCGGATGATTTTCCACACGCGTTTCGTTCTGGCCGCGTTCCTCGGCTGGGCCGCGACGTGGAATTCGCCGCAACGTGACGACGACTCGACACCTTGGAGCGAGGCGGTCAAACGCCACGGCCCGCAAACCCTGCTGGGCTTCTTCTGGGCGCTGCTGGTGGTCTGGCTGAACCCGAGCTTCCTCTGGTGGCTGGTGCCAATCGTCGGTTCGCTGATGCTGTCGATCCCGGTGTCGGTGATTTCCAGCCGTGTCGGTCTGGGCCTGAAGTCCCGTGACGAGAGCCTGTTCCTCATCCCTGAGGAATACAATCCGCCACAGGCGCTGCTGGCGACCGATCAGTACACCCACGAAAACCGTTACCACGCGCTCAACGACGGCTTCGTCCGCGCGGTGGTCGATCCTCAGCAGAACGCTTTGGCGTGCTCGCTGGCGACTTCCCGTCACGGTCAGGCCGAGCCGATCGAATGGCTGCGTCAGGAACGTGTGCGTCACGCGCTCAAGGTCGGCCCTGCCGGGTTGAACAACCATGATCGTCTGCAATTGCTGAGCGATCCTGTTGCCTTGGCGCGTTTGCATGAGCAGGTCTGGGCGGAAGGTCACGCTGAGTGGCTGGATGCTTGGCGCGCTTCGGTGAAAGCCGATCCGCATGCGCCGTTGCTGCCGTTGCAACCGGTGAGCCTGCAAGCGCAACCGGCCTGATAAAAAGATCGCAGCCTTCGGCAGCTCCTACAGGATTATGTGAACACCTGTAGGAGCTGCCGGAGGCTGCGATCTTTTGCTTTTTAATCCCTCCCCGTAACAACAATTCCCGGCAAAAAGCCTTGTGCAAACGGACGAGTGCGTTAGCATCCGTCCCCGAATTGGCGCGCCCGGGCTTTTTTGCCCGTCACTGTTGGTTTTCGCGCCGCACACGCAATGGTTTTGGGGACTTGAAGATGAAGAAGTATCTGTCGATGCTGCTGGTCGGCGTCACGGCACTGGTTGCAGTCAATGTGGCGCAGGCTGGCGCAATCGATGACGCGGTCAAGCGTGGCACGTTGAAAGTCGGTATGGATCCGACCTACATGCCGTTCGAAATGACCAACAAGCGCGGCGAAATCATCGGCTTCGAAGTCGACATTCTCAAAGCCATGTCCAAAGCCATGGGCGTCAAACTGGAACTGGTTTCGACCGGCTACGACGGCATCATCCCGGCGCTGATGACCGACAAGTTCGACATGATCGGCAGCGGCATGACCCTGACCCAGGAACGCAACCTGCGCCTGAACTTCAGCGAACCGTTCTTCGTGGTCGGCCAGACCCTGCTGATCCGCAAAGAGCTGGAAGGCACCATCAATTCCTACAAAGACCTGAACACCGCTGACTACCGCATCACCTCCAAGCTCGGCACCACCGGCGAGATGGTTGCCAAGAAGCTGATCTCCAAAGCCAAGTACCACGGCTACGACAACGAGCAAGAAGCCGTGCTCGACGTGGTTAACGGCAAGGCTGACGCCTTCATCTACGACGCCCCGTACAACGTGGTCGCGGTGACCAAGGTCGGCGCCGGCAAACTGGTGTTCCTCGACAAGCCGTTCACCTACGAGCCATTGGCGTTTGGTCTGAAGAAGGGCGATTACGACAGCCTCAACTTCATCAACAACTTCCTGCACCAGATCCACGAAGACGGCACCTACGATCGCATCCATGACAAGTGGTTCAAGAGCACCGAGTGGCTCAAGGACATGGAATAACGCGCATCCGCTGATCGTTCCCACGCTCTGCGTGGGAACGCATCCTGTGACGCTCCGCGTCACGATCAAGCAGGGACGCAGAGCGTCCCGAGCGGCATTCCCACGCAGAGCGTGGGAACGATCATCCGAGAACCTGCAATGAAACAGAAAAAAGCCCAATGGCCCTGGCACGTCCTCACCGTGCTGGTGCTGGTCGGCCTGGCCGGCGCGTTGTATTACGCGACGTCGCTGATGTCCTACGAATGGCGCTGGAACCGTGTGCCGCAGTACTTCGCCTATCAGGCCGAAGAAACCCAGCGCGCCGCTGACATTTCCACGGTCACCGAACTCGTGCGCAAGGGCAGCAGCGCGCAGGTCACCCTGCGCAACGACGCTGGTGACGAGCAACACCTGACTGTCGACGAGAACAGCCTGCAATTCGCTCAGGGCGACGATGTGGCTGAAGGTGACGTCGTGGGTGTCACTCGCCATTGGGCGGCAGGGCCGCTGTTGTGGGGGCTGTGGACGACGCTTTGGCTGTCGGTAGTGTCCGGGATTCTAGGGTTGCTCATTGGTCTGGTCACCGGCCTGTGCCGGCTGTCGAACAACCCGACCTTGCGCGACCTCTCGACCATCTACGTCGAACTGGTACGCGGCACGCCGCTGTTGGTGCAGATCTTCATTTTCTACTTCTTCATCGGCACGGTGATGAACCTCTCCCGCGAATTCGCCGGGATCGCTGCGCTGTCGCTGTTCACCGGCGCCTACGTGGCCGAGATCATTCGTTCCGGTGTGCAATCGATCGCCCGTGGCCAGAACGAAGCGGCACGTTCGCTCGGTCTGAGTGCCGGTCAGTCGATGCGCCACGTGGTGCTGCCGCAAGCGCTGAAACGCGTGCTGCCGCCGCTGGCCGGGCAGTTCATCAGTCTGGTCAAGGACACCTCGCTGGTGTCGGTGATCGCCATCACCGAGCTGCTGAAAAGCGGCCGTGAAGTCATCACCACCTCGTTCTCGCCGTTCGAAATTCTGTTCTGCGTCGCCGGCCTGTAT
>NZ_JBIVMX010000027.1:36778-45984 GCF_044753305.1 Pseudomonas sp. NPDC088429
AAAGTTTATCAACCAGCCGCTGTCGAAAATCGCCAGCCGGCTTGAGCGGAGGCTCGCGCAAAGTGATTGAAGTCCGCGAACTGGTAAAAGTCTTCGACACCCGTGGGCAAGTGGTGCGCGCGGTGGATAACGTCAGCACCACGGTCGCCAAGGGCGAAGTGCTGGTGGTGATCGGCCCGTCGGGTTCCGGCAAGTCGACCTTCCTGCGCTGCCTCAATGGCCTGGAGGAGTTCGACTCGGGCTCGGTGAGCATCGACGGCCTGCAACTGGCCGACCCGAAAACCGACGTCAACGCCTACCGCCGCGAAGTCGGCATGGTCTTTCAGCATTTCAACCTGTTCCCGCACATGACCGTGCTGGAAAATCTCTGTCTGGCGCAGAAAGTCGTGCGCAAGCGCGGCAAGAAAGAGCGCGAAGCCAAGGCGATGGAGTTGCTGCAAAAGGTCGGAATTGCACAGAAGGCCAACGAGTTTCCGTCGCGCCTGTCCGGCGGTCAGCAACAGCGCGTGGCAATTGCCCGGGCGCTGGCGATGGAGCCGAAGGTGATGTTGTTCGATGAACCGACGTCGGCGCTTGATCCGGAAATGGTTGGCGAAGTGCTGGATGTGATGAAGAACCTGGCCGTGGAAGGCATGACCATGGTCTGCGTGACCCACGAGATGGGTTTTGCTCGGGAAGTGGCGGATCGGGTGTTGTTCTTCGATCACGGCAAATTGCTGGAAGATGCCGCGCCGGCGGAGTTCTTTGATGCGCCGAAGGATCCGCGGGCTCAGGCCTTCCTGCGTCAGGTCTTGTAGTAACTGATCGTTCCCACGCTCCGCGTGGGAATGCCGCCCGGGACGCTCCGCGTTCCTTTCATGCATGACGCGGAGCGTCACAGGATGCATTCCCACGCAGAGCGCGGGAACGATCTGTGGGGCTTATACCTTGAAGCGCCCGACCAGCATCTGCAGATGTGTCCCCAACCGCGCCAGCTCAACGCTGGACGCCGCGGTTTCTTCACTCGCCGCCGACGTCTGATCCGACACGTCCCGCACATTCAGCACGCTACGGTTGATCTCTTCCGCCACCGCGCTCTGCTGCTCGGCCGCTGCGGCAATCTGCTGGTTCATCGCCTGAATCGCCGACACGGTGCGCGTAATGCTTTCCAGCGAACCACCGGCGCGACGGGTCAGCTCGACGCTGCTGTCGGTGAGGGTGCGGCTGTTGTCCATGATCGTCGCCACTTGCTGAGTGCCGTTTTGCAGGCCGACGATCAGCTCTTCGATCTCTTCGGTGGACTTCTGCGTGCGCTGCGCCAGGCTGCGCACTTCATCGGCAACCACGGCAAAACCACGTCCGGCTTCACCGGCACGCGCTGCTTCGATGGCCGCGTTAAGAGCCAGCAGGTTAGTTTGCTGGGCCACGGATTTGATCACGTCGAGGACGCTGCCAATCTTGTCGCTTTCGCGCTTGAGCTCGCCCATGGCTTCGGTGGAGTGACCGACTTCAAGCGCCAGACGCTCGATTTGTGCGATGGCTTCGCCGACGACTTTGTCGCCTTCGCGAGCCTGTTGGTCAGCGGCGACAGCGGCTTCGGAGGCTTCCTCGGCATTGCGCGCGACTTCCTGCACGGTGGCGGCCATTTCGTTCATGGCGGTGGCGACCTGATCGGTCTCGATCTTCTGATTGTTGACCCCGGCGCTGGTTTGCTCGGTCACCGCCGAGAGTTCTTCAGCAGCGCTGGCGATCTGGGTGACGCCGTCGCTGATCCCGCCGATCAGCTCGCGCAGGCCTTGGGTCATGCTCTGCATCGAGCGTTGCAGTTGGCCGAGTTCGTCGCGGCGCTGCGAAACCAGGTTGTGGGTCAGGTCGCCCGCGGCGACGCGCTCGGCGACTTTCAGGGTTTGGTTCAGCGGGATGATGATCTGGCGGGTGATCGCCCACGCGGCCAGCAAGCCGAAAGCGATGGCGAGCAGGGTGGCGATGATCAGCATGTTTTTCGCGTGTGCGGCGTCGGTGTCACGCACCACGGTTTGGGAAATGGTCAGTTTTTTACTGGCATCGAGGAGGATATCGCCCTGGGCTGCCATGCGAGCAACGGCGCTCCCGCTGGCGGTTTGCGCGTCGCGGAACTGGCCGACGGCGGCGCGATAGGCCTTCATCGACTCGGCGGCTTGCTGCAGGTTGGCAGTGAACTGTTCCGGCAGTTTCGATGGCAGGCTCTCAAGGGATTTCAGCGCATTTTCGATGGCGTCGAGCGCAGGTTGCTCGGCCTCGGCCTTGCCACTGTAGGTGTAGCCGCGCACTTGATATCGCGCCTGTTGCAGCAGCTTGCTCAGATCAACCACGCTGTTGAATTGCGCGACGCTGTCACCTTGCAGCAGGCCCTTTTCAACTTCCGAGACTTTGGCCACGGCGTTGTCGGCATTGGCGCCGAGTTTGCTGCGCGCGTCTTCGCGGTGCGTGGTCGCCTGGATCATGTCGGCGAAAGCACGTTTGTACTCGGCGACGGCAGCCAGTTGCTGGTCGACCATGGCGATGTCGGCCGGTTGTTCGATCAGCGTACGCGCGGTTTGCAGGCCGCTGTCGAGTTTGCTGAGCATGTCGTTGACCGCGCCCGGGCCTTGTTCGCCACGGCGTGCATCGTAGTCGACGCGGGCCAGACGCAAGTCTTTGCTGTACTCATTGAGGCTGGAAATAAACCCGAGCTTGTCGCCCCGGCTGATGATGCCGCTCATGCCGGACCAGCCGGTGAAGGTGATCAACAGCGTCAGCAAAAGCACCAGACCGAAGCCGATACCCAGCTTGCGTTTGACGCTGACATTCCCAAGATTCTCGGCTAACCAACGGTACATGCGACAACTCCCCGACCACAAATTGGACTTATGGGGAGCGTATCGGCCGGGTGATGGCAATCTGTAACACCATTTGTCCGGGAAGGCCATGCGCTCTGGATCTGCTGACCTGCCGATTGCCGACCTGCTGATCCGCTGATCCGCTGATCCCGCTGATCTGTAGGAGCTGTCGAGTGAAACGAGGCTGCGATCTTTTGATCTTGCTTCTAAAAAACAACATCAAAAGATCGCAGCCTTCGGCAGCTCCTACAGGGGATCGGTGTTGGGTTTAAAAGAGGCGGGCAAGGAGGGCGGTGACGGCGGTTTCTACGCGCAGGATGCGCTCGCCGAGTTGCACCGGTTGCAGGCCGGACTTGGCCAGCAGGTCGATCTCGTAGGGAATCCAGCCGCCTTCAGGGCCGATGGCGAGGGTGACTGGTTCGCTGAGGGCGCGCGGGCACGGCGGATAGTTGCCAGGATGACCGACCAGACCGAGCGTGCCCTCAGTGATGGCGGGCAGGCGATCTTCAACGAACGGCTTGAAGCGTTTCTCGATGACAATCTCCGGCAATACCGTGTCGCGCGCTTGTTCGAGGCCGAGGATCAGTTGTTCACGGATAGCCTCTGGCTCAAGAAACGGCGTCTGCCAGAAGCTCTTCTCGACCCTATAGCTGTTGACCAGAATCACCTTCGCCACGCCCATGGTCGCCACGGTCTGAAACACCCGACGGAGCATTTTCGGGCGCGGCAGCGCAAGCACGAGGGTCAGCGGCAATTTCGCCGGTGGCGGCTGATCGAGGGTAACGCGCAACTCAGCTTCACCTGCGTCCAGCCGCAGCAATTCAGCCGAGCCCATCAACCCGTCAATGCGCCCGACGCGCAGGCTGTCACCGACTTCCGAACGGTGAACTTCCTGCATGTGCGTAAGGCGTCGATCACGCAGCACCACACGGTCGGCCGCAATGAAATCGGCTTCTTCGAGCAACAGCAGGTTCATGCCTGGGTCGCTGGCGGCTGGTCGTTGTGGTCGTCGGCCGGGGTTTCTTCCGGACGTTCGCGCTTGCTGATCAAACCGCCGAACAGAATGCCGATTTCAAACAGCATCCACATCGGCACGGCCAGCAGGGTCTGCGAGAAGATGTCCGGCGGCGTCAGGATCATGCCGACCACGAAGCAGCCGATGATCACGTACGGGCGGATTTTCTTCAGGTATTTGACGTCGACCACGCCGATCCACACCAGCAGCACCACGGCCACCGGAATCTCGAACGCCACGCCGAAGGCGAAGAACAGCGTCATGACGAAATCGAGGTAACTGGCGATGTCGGTCATCATTTCCACGCCGGCCGGGGTGGCGGCGGCGAAGAACTTGAAGATCAGCGGGAACACGAAGTAATAGGCGAACGCCATGCCGGTGTAGAACAGCAGGATGCTCGACACCAGCAGCGGCACCGCGATACGCTTCTCATGCTTGTACAGGCCTGGCGCGATAAAGCCCCAGATCTGATGCAGGATCACCGGGATCGCGAGGAACAGCGAGACCATCATCGTCAGTTTAAGCGGCGTCAGGAACGGCGACGACACGTCAGTGGCGATCATCGTCGCGCCGACCGGCAGGTACTGGCGTAGCGGCGTCGAGACGAAGGTGTAGATCTGCTGGGTGAAGGCGAACAGCCCGGCGAAGATGATGAAGATCGCCGCCACACAACGCAGCAGGCGGGTGCGCAACTCGGTGAGGTGCGAAACCAGCGGCATGTGCTGGTCGTTTTCGGGGAGATCGCTCATAGGGCTCGCGGCGGCAGAGTAGGGTCGTGAGGCGCTGGTGTGATCGGCGCGGCGGTTGGGGATACGTGTTCAACCGAGGTTTCTGCAGGCGCGGGCAGCGGTTCTGTCGGCGCTACGACGGCAGCAGGTGCAGGTGTCGGAGCAGATGCAGCAGCAGCGGATGCCGTCGGCGCATGAATCGTCTGCTGACCCACATGCTCAACCGACGTCGGCTCTTGCTGAACCGGGTTGAAAATCTTCCGCGCCTCTTGCTCCAGCGACAGAATATGCTCGTTGTGCAGTTGCCGACGGATCTCGTCGGCACCGATTTCACGTTCAACTTCCTGTTTGATCGCGTTGAAGCTGCGCTTCAGCCGTCCGACCCACAGGCCAGCGGTGCGCGCAGCGCCCGGCAGACGCTCGGGGCCCAGCACCAGCAGAGCGACGAGGCCGACGAGCAGCAGTTCAGAGAAGCTGATACCAAACATTAGTCAGTGCTCACACGTCTTTGCGGATCGGCTCTTCGACTTTCTGCGCCTGCACGTCGATGGTGTGCGGCGGGTTGGCCTGAGCGGTGGCTTGCGGCTGCACCGGTGGCACCGGTTGCGCAGGCGTCACGGTTGGATCAGCGGCAGGTTTTTCGTCGTCGTTCATGGCTTTGCGGAAGCCCTTGATCGACTCGCCAACGTCGGTGCCGAGGTTTTTCAGTTTCTTGGTGCCGAACACCAACACCACGACTACCAGAATGACGATCCAGTGTTTCCAGTCAAAAATGCCCATGTTGCTGTTCCTCTCAAAAAATTGTTCAGGCGGACGGACGCGAGGCTTTCTCGACGTGTCCGGACAGACCGAAGCGACGATCCAGTTCATCGAGCACAGCCTGCGGATGCTGCCCCAGTTGGGCGAGCATGACCATGCTGTGGAACCACAGGTCGGCGGTCTCGTAGATCACATCGCTGCAGTCGCCGCTGATGGCGGCGTCTTTGGCGGCAATAATGGTTTCGACCGACTCTTCGCCGACTTTCTCCAGAATTTTGTTCAAACCCTTGTGATACAGACTAGCTACATATGAGCTGTCGGCAGCTGCGCCTTTGCGCTCTTCGAGCACTTCGGCCAGGCGGGTCAGGGTGTCACTCATGTTTGTGTCCTGCGGAATAGATGGCGTGCGGGTCTTTGAGAACCGGATCGACGGTTTTCCAGTCGCCGTTTTCGAAGACGCGATAAAAGCAGCTTTGACGGCCGGTATGGCAAGCGATGTCGCCGATCTGTTCAACCATCAGGATGATCACGTCGGCGTCACAGTCCAGACGCATTTCATGCAGGGTCTGCACATGGCCTGACTCTTCGCCCTTGCGCCACAGCTTGCCACGGGAGCGTGACCAGTAGATGGCACGGTTTTCCGCAGCGGTCAGTTCGAGCGCTTCGCGGTTCATCCAGGCCATCATCAATACACGTCCGGTCTTGTGATCCTGGGCAATCGCCGGCACCAGGCCATCAGCGTCCCATTTGATCTCGTCCAGCCAGTTTTTCATCTTCAATTCCTGACAGAAGCAGCTTCGAGTTGCGAGCTTCACGCTGCAAGTAAAAGCAGTTGCGGTGTGCTTGTAGCTTCAAGCTTGCAGCTCGCAGCTTATAACTTGCAGCTGATTCGTGCTATCGGCGAACGACCAGATACAAGCCGACTGCCACCATGATTCCCGCCGGCCAATGCCCCAATTCGTTTAGCGGGCCACCGATGGCGAGAATCACCCCGCCGGCCAGATGTGCGCAACCGAGCAGGCGCAGGAACCAGTCGTCCTTGCGTTTATGCCACGGCGGCGGCGGGTCGTAGGCGTGCGGCTGGGACATGCGTTCGAGCAGATCGCGGGCCATATTCGCCAGATGCGGCAACTGTTCAAACTGGCTCTGCACGTTGCCGAGCAAGGCTTTCGGGCTGACGCGCTCGCGCATCCAGCGCTCGAGAAATGGCTGCGCGGTGTTCCACAGATCCAGATCCGGATACAGCTGACGGCCGAGGCCTTCGATGTTCAGCAGGGTCTTTTGCAGCAGTACCAGTTGCGGCTGCACTTCCATATTGAAACGGCGTGCGGTCTGGAACAGGCGCATCAGCACCTGGCCAAATGAAATATCTTTTAACGGTTTTTCGAAGATCGGTTCGCACACGGTACGGATTGCCGCTTCGAATTCGTTGAGTTTGGTTTCTGCCGGCACCCAGCCCGAATCGATGTGCAACTGCGCCACACGCCGGTAGTCACGCTTGAAGAACGCGAACAGGTTGCGCGCCAGATAATCCTGATCTTCCGGGGTCAGGCTGCCGACGATGCCGCAGTCGATCGCGATGTACTGCGGGCTCCACGGATTGACGGTGCTGACAAAAATGTTGCCCGGGTGCATGTCGGCGTGGAAGAAGCTGTCGCGGAACACTTGGGTGAAGAAGATCTCCACGCCGCGTTCGGCGAGCATTTTCATGTCGGTGCGCTGATCGGCGAGGGTCGCCAGATCCGTCACCTGAATGCCGTAGATACGCTCCATCACCAGCACTTTCGGCCGGCACCAGTCCCAATAGACTTGCGGCACGTAGAGCAGCGGCGAACCTTCGAAATTGCGCTTCAACTGGCTGGCGTTGGCCGCCTCCCGCAGCAGATCGAGTTCGTCGTAGATGGTTTTTTCGTAGTCCTGCACCACGTCGACCGGGTGCAGCAGACGCGCGTCGGCCGAGAGCTTTTCAGCGGCGCGGGCGAGGATGAACAGCCACGCCAGATCCTGCGCGATGATCGGTCTCAAGCCCGGGCGGATCACTTTAACCACCACTTCTTCGCCGGTTTTCAACTGCGCGGCATGCACCTGCGCCACCGACGCCGAGGCCAGCGGTTCGACGTCGAAACGGCTGAACACGTCGCTGATTTTCTTGCCGAGCTGTTCTTCGATCAGCTTGATCGACAGCTGCGAATCGAACGGCGGCACGCGATCCTGCAAGCGCATCAGTTCATCGGCGATGTCTTCCGGCAGCAGGTCGCGGCGGGTCGAGAGAATCTGCCCGAACTTGATGAAAATCGGCCCGAGATCCTGCAACGCCAGACGCAAACGCGCGCCCCGGCTCAGATCCAGAGGCTTGCGCGGGAACCAGCGCCACGGCAGCACATAGCGCAGCGCCAGGAGGAACCAGGGCAGCGGCAGATCGAACAGCAGGTCATCGAGACGGTAGCGGATCACGACGCGCTGGATGCGCAACAGACGGCGGACGGCAAGCAGCTTCATGCGTTATCGCTTGGGTCGAGGGATCGGGAAAGGCGCTCGAAGCGCGCCTCGAGACGTTCCAGATCAAGTTTGATCCGGTCCAGTTCACTGAATCGCGCTTCGGCTTCGCGCTGCCCGACGAGGGTGCGCGATTCTTCAGCGAGGTATTCGGCGAGGTTCTGGTTGAGGCTGGCAAATCCTTGTTGATACCAGCGCGCGCGACTGCGCAAGTGACCGCCAATCAGTTGCGTGGCGACCGGGCCGAGCCAGCGCGAGAGTTCGTACTCCCAGTCCAGCTCAAGGTCTTGCAGCACGCCGGCCAGCTCCAGCAGCACGCCACTGTCGCCATCGAGCTCGACTTCCGGGGCGTGCAGCACCGCGGTCTTGTCTTTGCTCACGGCCAGTTTGATCAGGCTCGAAGCCGGCGCACGCAGGGTGCAGTCGACACCGGTTTCCCAGTGCGAGGCCAGCATCAGACCTTCGTCGCTCGGCAAAATGAACAGTTGCAGCGCCGGGCTGCGGCAGTCGACGGCAATCACTTTGCCGGTCAAATGCGCCAGCCGCGGCAGCGCCGTGCTGTCGAGACGCAGCACCCGGTTGAGGCCGAGTTCAACGCTGGCGAGCAGCCCGGTAAGTAACATCAGGGCTTGATGCCACGGTGCAGGGCGACGATGCCTGCAGTCATGTTGTGATAGGTCACGCGGTCGAAACCGGCGTCGACCATCATCGACTTCAACGTTTCCTGATTCGGGTGCATGCGGATCGATTCGGCCAGGTAACGATAGCTTTCCGAGTCGTTGGTGATCAGCTTGCCCATCAGCGGCATGAAGGCGAACGAGTAGGCATCGTAGGCTTTCGACATCAGCGCGTTGGTCGGCTTGGAGAATTCCAGCACCAGCAGACGACCGCCAGGCTTGAGCACGCGTAGCATCGAACGCAGAGCGTCTTCTTTGTGCGTGACGTTGCGCAGGCCGAAGGCGATGGTCACGCAGTCGAAATGGTTGTCCGGGAACGGCAGCTTTTCGGCATCCGCCTGAACAAATTCGACGTTGCCGGCGACACCCAGATCCAGCAGGCGGTCACGGCCGACCTTGAGCATGGATTCGTTGATGTCGGCCAAAACCACCTGACCGGTCGGGCCGACCAGGTGCGAGAATTTTTTGGTCAGGTCACCGGTACCGCCGGCGATGTCCAGCACGCGGTTACCGCTGCGCACGCCCGACAGTTCGATCGCGAAACGCTTCCACAAACGGTGCATGCCGCCCGACAGAAGGTCGTTCATCAGGTCGAAATTCTCTGCTAGCGAGATGTACTCGTGACGAACTTTTAGCGGATAGTGGCAGAGCCGACGGGGGTACTAGGGGTGGGGTGAGTTGGGTTCTGCGTGGC
>NZ_JBIVMX010000027.1:45994-74886 GCF_044753305.1 Pseudomonas sp. NPDC088429
TGTACGGCATCGCTTCCTTTGCGCTGATCAGTCATATCGCTGTCACCAAAAGAGAATGCGCGACATTCTAATCCCCAAGCCATGCTTTGTCTTGGAATGGCTAAAGGTAAGATGGGCAACCTTCGGGACGATTTGCCGCAGCGGCGGTCAAGATTTACCGACACACATTTTTCGCCCCATTCAAAAAGCAGGAGTCAATCAATGGCCAAAATCACTGTTGAGCGTGCCCACAACCTGGGTAAGGAAGCCGCCCGCGAGAAGGCCGACAAGCTGGCGCAAAAACTCTCCGATCAATATGGCCTGGAGCCGCAGTGGTCGGGCGACACCCTGAACCTCAAACGCTCGGGCGTGAAAGGCGCGGTGCATGTGGCGGACGATTCGATCAAGGTCGACGTCGAGCTGGGCCTGATGATGTCGGCCATGAGCGGCATGATCAAAGCCGAAATCGAAAAAGCCCTCGATAAAGCCCTGGTCTGAACATCAAAAGATCGCAGCCTTCGGCAGCTCCTACAGGGGAATGTGTACCCCTGTAGGAGCTGCCGAAGGCTGCGATCTTTTCATTCAGGCACCACCGATTCATGTCAGTTGTTAGGGTGCCGTTTCTAATTTTTCTACCTACTTTGTGCCTGAGCCCGACACTTTCGCGGGCAGTTCCTCAAACCTTCTGCGCGTGAGGTGCACCATGGCCAAAGTAATTTTGAAGAAAAAAATCGACGCTTCGACAACCGCTCTGAGCGACGTCAAATCCTATGCCCGCAAGATCTGGCTGGCAGGCCTGGGTGCCTACGCCAAGGTCGGCCAAGAGGGCAGCGACTACTTTCAAGAGCTGATCAAAGCTGGTCAAACTGTTGAAAAGAAAGGCAAAAAAGCCGTCACCGAAAAACTCGAAGCGGCCAACGCCGAGATCGATGAAGCGAAGGGCGAAGTGAGTTCTTTCAAAGGTCGCGTCGAAGTTCAGCTCGACAAGGTCGAGAAGGCGTTCGACTCCCGTGTCGCAAGCGCCTTGAATCGTATCGGCATTCCGTCTAAACATGACGTTGAGACACTCTCTGCTAAGCTCGATGAGCTGACGGCATTGCTCGAACGCGTCGCGCGTAAATCTTAAGGAGAACGGGATGGCTGGTAAAAAGAACACCGATAAAGAAGGCAGCTCGTGGATCGGGAAAGTCGAAGACTACTCCCGCAAAATCTGGCTGGCTGGTTTAGGCGTGTACTCGAAGATCGACACTGACGGCAGCAAGCTCTTCGATACATTGGTCAAAGACGGCGAGAAAGCCGAGAAGCTCACCAAGTCTGCAGTCGGCAAAAAAGTCGATGCCGCCAAGGATTCCGCTTCGTCGGCCAAGTCGCGCATCAGCGGCGTGAAAGATCGCGCACTGGGCAAGTGGGACGAGCTGGAAGGGGCTTTCGACAAGCGCCTGAACAGCGCGATTTCGCGCCTGGGCGTACCGAGCCGCAATGAAGTCAAAGCGCTCAACAGCAAGGTCGACACACTGACCAAGCAGATCGAAAAACTCACCGGTCTGAAAGCTCAGCCTGTGGCGGCGAAAACGGCTGCGGCAAAACCCGCTGCTAAAACGGCAGCGGCCAAACCTGCTGCTAAAACCGCGGCCAAGCCACTGGTAAAAGCCGCGGCTAAACCTGCCGCAAAAGCAGCGGCCAAGCCGGCAGCGAAAGCTAAGGCCGCCGCTAAACCGGCTGCAAAAACTGCCGCCGCCAAGCCTGCCGCTAAAGCAGCTGCCAAACCGGTTGCCGCTAAGGCCGCTGCGAAACCAGCCGCTAAACCTGCGACAAAAGCAGCAGCCAAACCGGCCGCCAAGCCAGCAGCGAAAACCGCTGCCGCTAAACCGGCTGCCAAGCCTGCGGCCAAACCGGCAGCAGCGAAAAAACCCGCAGTGAAAAAACCGGCCGCGCCGAAAGCCGCAGCGCCGAAGCCAGCAGCACCTGCTGCAGCCAAACCTGCCACCCCGGCAGCTCCGGTAAGCGCGTCGAACTCCGCCGCCGCACCGACTCCAGTGGCAACCCCGACTGCTGCATCGACCCCGTCGACGCCAACCAGTCAGTCCTGATTTTTTCAGGGCAAAACAAAACGCCCGGCCTGTGAAGGTCGGGCGTTTTTGTTTGAAGATCAAAAGATCGCAGCCTTCGGCAGCTCCTACAGAGGTACACATTCCCCTGTAGGAGCTGCCGAAGGCTGCGATCTTTTGATTCTGGGTTACTCGTGGTCTTCAAGGTACTGCAGGGCCATCCGTTCGGTGGCGACCTTCACCGGCGGCAGCAGGTGCGGTGCCACCAACATCATGATCTGATAAACCACCAAACGAACTTCGCCCTCACGATCCAGAATCCGCTGATAATCCAGCGAAAACAGCAGCGTCATGGTGATCTGCTCCACCAACTGCCCCAACGCCTGGGTATCACTGACCAACTGCCCCGCCGCCTTCAACCGCGCCAGCAACGAAGCCAGCGTGCGCTTCAGCGCGTTGAGCAGATGACGTATCCCCTTGGCCAGTTTCGGCAACCGTCCGGCCAGGTTCGACAAGTCCTGAAACAGAAACCGATACTGCGCCAGCCGCTCAACGATCAAATGCAAAAACAGCCAGTAATCCTCCGGTGCCAGTTCCACATCCGACGGCGGATCAAGCAGTGGCGCCAGTTCATTCTGGAAGCGTTCGAACAGCCCGAGAATCAGCGGTTCCTTGCCGTGGAAGTGGTAGTAGAGGTTGCCCGGGCTGATGCCCATTTCGTTGGCAACTTCCATGGTGGAGACGTTCGGCTCGCCCTTTTCGTTGAACAGTTGCAAAGCACATTCGAGAATCCGGTCGCGGGTTTTCATCCAGTCTTCTTAGAAAAGTTCGGTTAAGCGTCAGCGCACGCGCACGTAGGTACCGGGCGCTGCCTCCATCGGTGGATAATTCGGGTTGCCGAGGGTGAACGAGGTTTCGTGCTGGGCGCCGGAGCGTTGCTGTATCCATTCCAGCCACTGCGGCCACCAACTACCGTCGACGTGTTTGGCGTCGTAGTACCAGGCGCGCGGGTCGCTGCTCATCTTGGCGTTCTCGACGTATGCGGCTTTCGGGTTGCTCGGCGGGTTGAGAATGCTCTGCACATGGCCGCTGTTGGACAGCACAAAGCGTCGGTCACCACCGAGCAGCAAGGTCGAGCGATACACCGCATCCCACGGCGTGATGTGGTCATTCATGCCGGCGACGCTGAAGCTGTCGACGGTGACTTTCTGCAAATCGATCGGCGTGCCGCACACCTCAAGTCCGCCTGGATGGGTGAGCGGGTTGTGCTTGAAGAAGTCCAGCAAGTCACCGTGAAACGCGGCGGGCAGGCGCGTGTTGTCGTTGTTCCAGTAGAGAATGTCGAAGGCCGGCGGCTCTTTGCCCAACAGGTAGTTGTTGACGAAGTAGCTCCAGATCAAATCGTTGGGCCGCATCCACGCGAAGACTTTGGCCATGTCGCGGCCATCAAGCACGCCCTTTTGATACGAGCGACGCTTGGCCGCTTCGAGGGTTTGTTCATCGGCAAACAGCGTGGCCGAGGTTTCGATTTCGCTGTCGAGCAGGCTGACCAGATAGGTCGCACTGGAGACCCGGCGCAGCTGCCGCTTGGCCTGCAAATGTCCTTGCAGGGCGGCGATGGTCAGTCCGCCAGCGCAAGCGCCCATCAGGTTGACCTCGCGGGCGCCGGTGATCGCCCGGCAAATATTCATCGCCTCTTCCACGGCTTCGACGTAAGTCGACAGGCCCCATTCGCGATGGCGCACGTCAGGGTTGCGCCAACTGATCATAAAGGTCTGCAAACCGTTTTTCAGCGCGTACTGGACGAAGCTGTTTTGCGGGCTGAGGTCGAAAATGTAGTACTTGTTGATCTGCGGCGGCACCACCAATAGCGGCTTGGCGTACTGCTTTTCGCTCATCGGTTTGTACTGGATCAGCTCAAGCATCTCGTTGCGATACACCACCGAGCCGGTAGTGGTCGCGACGGTTTTGCCGACTTCAAAAGCCTGCTTGGTCACTTGCCGTGGCAAGCCGTCGTTGTGCAATAAGTCATCGAACAAATGACTGAGGCCGCGCACCAGACTGTGGCCGCCGGAGTTGAACAGCTCCTTCACTGCCAGCGGATTGAGCAAGGTGTTCGATGGCGCCACGGCGTCGTTGAGCAAAGTGAAGGCGAAGTGCGCGCGGGCGCGGTCTTCCGGGTTCATGTCGCTTTCGTCGATCCAGCTTTTGACCTGTTTCTGCCAGGCCAGATACGCCTGCAGGCTACGCCGGTAAAACGGATTGAGGCTCCACGCCGGGTCAGCGAAACGGCTGTCGTTCGGATTGCTCGGGTGCAGGGTTTCACCGAGCAGGACGCGGCCCAACTGGCCGCCGAGCTTCAAGGCGTGTTTCGCGCTGTGCACCGGGTTACGCAAACCGTGCGCGGCCACGCTGCGCAGGGTCGAGAGCAAGTCGCGACCGCGCAATCCGGTGATCGCACTCTGTGCGTTGATGAACACGGCGGGGCTGGGCACCACGCCCGTCGCTGGTTTGTCGCGCATGACTCAACACTCCTTCGTCTTCAGGCCAAAAACACACTCACCGAACCAGAACACCATAGACGCTGTTACGGGTTGCTGCTTGCGTGGCGTCCTGCCACGAATTGCGGGTAAAGCCCTGCATAAAGCCTGCCGCTGACCTTAGCCGCCGAGCGGTGTCGGGTGCGGGTGCATCACCGCGCGCTGCCGTTCCTCCTGGAGGAATTTCATGATGATCGGCGCCACGGCTTCGGCGCGGGTGATCAGGAACAGGTGGCCGTCATCGATGATGTGCAGCTGCGCGTTGGGAATCCGCCAGGCGAGCATGCGCATGTTGATCAGCGGGATCAGCGGATCGTCGTCGCCGGCCAGCACCAGCGTCGGCTGATGGATCTTGTGCAGCCAGTGAATGCTCGTCCAGCCGAGGCCTGCGAACAGTTGCCAGTAGTAACCGAGCTTGCCCGCCGAACGCACTTTCGCTGCGTGGCTGGCGGCCAGGGTCGGGTCGCGACGGAACGAGCCGCCATAGATCAGCGGTGCGATGCGAATCACGTGCGAGGGCTGAATGTAGCGCCGTGGACTGGCCATCATCCACAACACTTTCGGTTTGCCCGGCACCATCACCGCACCGGCAGCGGTCGCCGCCAGCACCAGTTTCTTGCAGCGCTCGGGGTAGTCGTAGGCGAATTGCTGCGCGAGCGCACCGCCCCACGACACGCCGATGACGTTGACCTGCCCGTAGTCGAGGTAATCGAGCATCCGCGCCGTCAGTTTGGCCAGACCGGGAAAACGGTACGGCCGATTAGGCGTCGAAGAGCCGCCGACACCGGGGACGTCGAAAGCGATCACTTCCAGATCCGGATCCAGCGCCGCGACAAACGGAAACACCAGCTCCAGGTTGGCGCCGATGCCGTTGAAAATCAGCAAGGGCGTCAAGTGAGGCTTGCCGGGGCGTACCGCCGTGCGGAGGGTCTGCCCATCCAGATCGACGGTACGGAATATGAACGGTTGCGGCATGCGTCAGGCCCTGTGGATTTAAATTCACCACACCCCATGTAGGAGCTGCCGAAGGCTGCGATCTTTTGATCTTGTTTTTTAAAAATCAAAAATCAAAAGATCGCAGCCTTCGGCAGCTCCTACAGGGGGAGGGGTGGTGTCAGTTACCGCTCGTGTACGTATGTGCCCGGCGAAGCTTCGCCCGCCGGATGTGCCTTGTTGCCCAGTTTCAGCGGGGCCTTTTTCAGGTTGCCCGAGCGTTCGGCCTGCCAGGCCTGCCAGTGCAGCCACCAGGAATCGGTGTGCTTGGTCGAGTTCTCTTGCCAGTCATCGGCATTCGCGGCCATTTCTTCGCCGGTCATGTAGCGCGATTTCGGGTTACCCGGCGGGTTCAGAATGCTCTGGATATGCCCGCTGCTCGACAGCACGAACTCCACCTTGCCACCGAACAATTGCGCCGACTTGTAGCAGGACTTCCACGGTGTGATGTGGTCGTTGGTGCCGGCCAGCGAGAAGATATCGGCGGTGACCTGCTTGAGGTCGATCGGCGTGCCGCACACTTCCAGTGCATTCGGGCGGATCAGTGGGTTGTTTTTGAACATCTCGATCAGGTCGCCGTGGAACGCCGCCGGCAACCGGGTGGTGTCGTTGTTCCAGAACAGGATGTCGAACACCGGCGGCTCGTTGCCGAGCAGGTAGTTGTTGACCCAGTAGTTCCAGATCAGGTCGTTCGGGCGCATCCACGCAAAGACCTTGGCCATGTCTTTACCTTCGAGCACGCCGGCCTGATACGAATGGCGCTTGGCGGTCTCCAGGGTCTGCTCGTCGACAAACAGGGCGACGTCGCTGTCCAGCGTCGTGTCGAGCACGCTCACCAGTAGCGTGAGGGAGTTGACCTTCTTCTCGCCGATCGCCGCGTAGTGGCCGAGCAGGGCGGTGCAGGTGATGCCGCCGGAGCAGGCGCCGAGCATGTTGATGTCTTTGCTGCCGGTAATTGCGGTGACCACGTCGACCGCTTCTTTCAGTGCATCGATGTACGTCGACAGGCCCCACTCGCGCTGCGCCTTGGTCGGGTTGCGCCAGCTGACGATGAACGTCTGCACGTTATTACGCAGGCAGAAGCGCGCCAGACTTTTGTCCGGGCTCAAATCGAATACGTAGAACTTGTTGATCTGTGGCGGTACCACCAGCAATGGACGTTCGTGGACTTGCTCTGTGATCGGCTTGTACTGGATCAGCTCCAGCACGTCGTTGCGAAACACCACCGCGCCTTCGGTGACGCCGAGGCTCTTGCCGACCTCGAATGCGCCCATGTTGACCTGGCTCGGCATGCCGCCGTTGTGTACCAGATCCTTGGCCAGATGCGAGAGGCCGTCGAGCAGGCTCTTGCCACCGGTTTCGAAGAAACGTTTGACCGCTGCGGGGTTGGCCGCCGAGTTGGTCGGGGCCATGGCTTCGGTCATCAGGTTGATGACGAAGTGGCCGCGCGCGATGTCTTTCGGTGAGAGGTTGCTGTCATCAATCCAGGAGTGGAGTTCCTTGCGCCACGCCAGATAGGTTTGCAGATAACGTTTGTAGAGCGGGTTCTGGCTCCACGCAGGATCGGCAAAACGACGGTCATCGCCGGCCGGTTGCAGTTCGGATTTGCCGAACAACACGTTCTTCAGCTCAAGGCCGAAATGGGTCACGTGCTTGACGCTATGGATCGGTTGTTTGATGGCCTGTTTCAGCACCATACGAGCAGAGGCGAGCAGATCCTTTCCACGTAGCCCAACGACAGGATTAAGCCCCAAGGTGTTTTCCGAGGCTTGGTACTTCAAGTCATCGTTATTCTTGTTACTCATCTACGACGCTCCATTGTCCTGAGACGAGTACCCGGTTTTCTGCTGTGCAGTTCCACAGCCAATGCCAGGTACTACTGCTCGGGTGACCGTTAATTCTGCATAGCTGTTTTACAGTCGTAGTGCACTGCAGGGAACTTGCCAGCTCCATTGGTTACCCGAGTTTAATTTTTTTCGCAAGCGGGCCGATCCTCGGCCTCACAGCGGAGCATTCAAACAGATGAAGTTAGAAAATGCCCTCTAAAGAGCGCGAGGCTCGGACTAGAGCATCAGCTTGACGATCGACTCGTCGGGATCGCGGGTTTTTCCGGCAGCTTTGAGCTCGGCGAGATAATCGGCCCAGAGTGCGTCAAATCGTCGCCCCAGCTCGTAGAGGTATTCCCAGGTGAACAGACCACTGTCGTGACCGTCGTCGAAGGTCAGTTTCAGTGCGTACTGACCGGCCGGTTCTACTTTGCTCAGACCGACGTGAATCTTGCCGAATTGCAGAATCGGATTGCCGTGGCCTTGAACCTCGGCGGAGGGAGAGTGCACGCGCAGAAATTCGGCGGGCAGGGTGTATTCCTCGCCGGACGCGTATTTGAGCGTCAGGGTTTTCGAGGCTTTGTGCAGTTTGATGTCGGTAGGAATAGTAGTCATTGCAGGTCATCCGACTAGAGGAACACCCTGTAGGAGCTGCCGAAGGCTGCGATCTGTTGATCTTGTCTGTTAAAAATCAAAATCAAAAGATCGCAGCCTGCGGCAGCTCCTACAGGGAAGGTGACCTACAGGATATAACGGGACAGGTCTTCATTCTCCGCCAATTCGCCGAGGTGGCTGTTGACGTATTCGGCGTTGATCAGAATCGGCTTCTCATCGTGGGTGCTGGCCATGTCGCCGGCGCTGAACGACACCTCTTCGAGCAGACGCTCGAGCAGGGTGTGCAGGCGACGGGCACCGATGTTCTCGGTTTTCTCGTTGACCTGCCAGGCGATCTCGGCGATGCGCTTGATGCCTTCTGGCTGGAACTGAATGTTCAAACCTTCGGTTTTCAGCAGTGCGCAGTATTGCTCGGTGAGCGAAGCGTGCGGTTCGCTGAGGATGCGTTCGAAGTCCGACGGGCTCAGCGCCTTCAGTTCAACGCGGATCGGCAGACGACCTTGCAGCTCAGGCACCAGATCGCTCGGCTTGCTCAGGTGGAAAGCACCGGACGCGATGAACAGGATGTGGTCGGTTTTGACCATGCCCAGTTTGGTGTTGACGGTGCAGCCTTCGATCAGCGGCAGCAAGTCGCGCTGTACGCCTTCACGGGAGACGTCGGCGCCGCCGACATTGCCACGCTTGGCGACTTTGTCGATTTCGTCGATGAACACGATGCCGTGCTGCTCAACCGCTTCCAGCGCTTTGGCTTTCAGCTCTTCTTCGTTGACCAGACGCCCGGCTTCTTCGTCACGCACCAGCTTCAGCGCTTCTTTGACCTTGAGCTTGCGCGACTTCTTCTTGCCCTTGCCCATGTTGGCGAACAACGACTGCAACTGGTTGGTCATTTCTTCCATGCCCGGTGGCGCGGAGATATCGACGCCGGCCACTTCGGCGACTTCGATTTCGATCTCTTTGTCATCCAGCTGACCTTCGCGCAGGCGCTTGCGGAACAGTTGACGGGTGTTGGAATCGGAACTTGGCGCTTCTTCATTGCTGAAGCCCATGCGTGCCGGCGGCAGCAGCGCGTCGAGGATACGATCCTCGGCAGCGTCTTCGGCGCGGTGGCGAACGCGGGTCATTTCCTGCTCACGGAGCAACTTGAGCGCCGCGTCAGGCTTATTCAGCGAGATCCTGCTCCTCAATGGTCTGAGTGTGGTTGGTGAATACACAGATGTCGCCGGCGATACCGAGGGCGGTTTCGACGATTTCGCGAGCCGACAGGTCGGTCTTTTTCAGCAGGGCGCTGGCCGCAGCCTGCGCGTAGCCGCCGCCGGAACCCATGGCGATCAGGCCGTCTTCGGGTTCGACCACGTCACCGTTGCCGGTGATGATCAGGGAAGCGTCTTTGTTGGCAACCGCGAGCATCGCTTCGAGGCGGCTCAGGGAGCGGTCGGTGCGCCATTCTTTGGCGAGTTCGACCGCGGCGCGCACCAGGTGGCCCTGATGTTTTTCAAGCTGGCCTTCGAAACGTTCGAAGAGGGTAAAGGCGTCGGCGGTGGCACCGGCAAAACCGGCGATGACCTGGCCGTGGTACAGGCGACGAACTTTTTTCGCGTTGCCTTTCATCACGGTATTGCCGAGAGAAACCTGGCCGTCGCCGCCCATGACGACTTTGCCGTGACGGCGGACTGAAACGATGGTGGTCAAGGGAAGAGTCTCCACACAGCGGGGCGAAAGTGCCTTATGCCCATTCATATGGGGGTGCTGGAGAGGATTTCAACCTTAGTGCCGGAGAAGGGACGAGCGGTGACCAACTGTAGGAGCTGCCGAAGGCTGCGATCTTTTGATCCTGATCTGAAAGCAAAATCAAAAGATCGCAGCCTTCGGCAGCTCCTACAGGAGGTTTGCCTCGCCTGTGGGAGCGGTTTTCTACGGAGGGTCAGCGGCTCTGGCGTTGTTGTAACAACAGATTGCTAAAACCGCTGCCCGCCAGCTGTTTCTGCGCTGTGGTCAGTTGTTCGCGGTTGCTGAACGGACCGACCAGCACGCGGTACCAGGTTTCATCTTTCACCGTGCCCGATTCAACCGCGACCGCTTGGCCGAGCAGAATGATCTGCGCACGCACTTTGTCCGCGTCCGCCTCTTTGCGGAACGAACCGGCCTGGAGGAAGAACTTGGTCACGGGCGCCGCTTTCACCGGTGGTGCCGGTGGCGGGGTGATCCCGGCCAGCGCCGCCTGAGCACGCGCAGTGTCGATTTTCGCCGCTTCCGCCGGGGTCACCGGAGTGGTCGGCACTTGTGGCGTCGGCAGGGTTTTCTCCGGCACGGCGTCGGGCGGCACGATCACTTCCGATTCCGGCAGCAGGGTGTAGAAGTCGTACTTCGGCTTCACAGGCTGGGTCGGGCTCGGCGGGGTCTTGTTGGCCTCGGCGATCTTCGACGCTTTCTGCTGTTGCGCTTGCTCGACTTTCTCACGCTTGACCGTGTCGCTGCCCTTGCCCGGCTCCAGCTTCATCAGAAACACGATGAACGCGCCGACCGTCAGGCCGATGGCCATCCACAGCCAACCCGGAATCGGTTGCTTCGCAGGAGCTTGGTAACGGCTGGCGCCACGCTTGGGTGCAGGTTTTTTCTTGGCAGCCAACTTACATACGCTCCAGAGTTTCCAGACCCAACAGCTCCAGGCCTTGCTTGAGGGTGCGACCGGTCAGCGCGGCCAGACGCAGACGGCTCTGCATCTGGGCCGGCGTTTCGGCGGCGAGGATCGGGCAGTTCTCGTAGAAGCTGGAGAACAGACCGGCAACGTCATACAGATAAGTGCAGAGAATGTGCGGCGTGCCTTTGTCGGACACGTTGTTCAGCACTTCGCCGAACTGCGCCAGTTTCGCCGCCAGCTCGAGTTCGTGCTCGGCTTCGAGAACGATCTGGCCGTCGACTTCGCTGAAATCCTTGCCCAGTTTACGGAACACACCGGCGACGCGGGTGTAAGCGTAAAGCAGGTATGGCGCGGTGTTGCCTTCAAAGTTCAGCATCAGGTCGAAGTTGAAGCTGTAGTCGCTGGTGCGGTGCTTCGACAGGTCGGCGTATTTCACCGCGCCGATGCCGACGACTTTGGCGATGTTGCGCAGTTCGTCCTCGGCCAGTGTCGGGTTCTTCTCTTTAACCAGGTTGTAGGCACGTTCCTGCGCTTCGGTCAGCAGGTCGATCAGCTTCACGGTGCCGCCGTCACGGGTCTTGAACGGACGGCCATCGGCGCCGTTCATGGTGCCGAAGCCCATGTGTTCCATCTCCATCGGATGGGTCACAAAACCGGCCTTGCGCGCCACCGCGAAGACTTGCTGGAAGTGCAGGGCCTGACGCTGATCGACGAAGTACAGCGCGCGATCGGCTTTCAGTTTGCCGCTGCGGTAGCGCACGGCCGCCAGGTCAGTGGTGGCATACAGGTAACCGCCGTCAGCCTTGACGATGATCACCGGCAGCGGGTCGCCATCGGCATTTTTGAATTCGTCGAGGAACACGCACTGGGCGCCGTTGCTCTCGACCAGCATGCCAGCGGCTTTCAAGTCGTTGACTACGTTGATCAGGTCGTCGTTGTAGGCGCTTTCGCCCATCACGTCGGCCATGGTCAGTTTGACGTTGAGCAGTTCGTAGATCTTCTGGCAGTGCGACAGCGAGATGTCCTTGAACTTCGTCCACAGCGCCAGGCAATCAGCATCGCCGGCCTGCAGCTTGACCACCAGGCCACGGGCGCGGTCGGCGAATTCTTCGGATTCATCGAAACGTTGTTTGGCGGCGCGGTAGAAGTTTTCCAGATCCGACAGCTCGTCGCTGGTGATCGGGTTTTCCTGCAGATACGCCATCAGCATGCCGAACTGGGTGCCCCAGTCGCCGACGTGGTTCTGACGGATCACTTCGTCGCCGAGGAATTCGAGGACGCGGGCCACGCCGTCGCCAATGATGGTCGAACGCAAGTGGCCGACGTGCATCTCTTTGGCCAGGTTCGGTGCCGACAGGTCGACCACGGTGCGTTGCGCCGGGCCGGCCTTGCGTACGCCAACGTGGGCATCGGCGAGCGCGGCGTCGAGACGAGAAGCCAGCGCCTGGGTGTTCTGGAAGAAGTTGATGAAGCCCGGGCCAGCGATTTCGGCTTTGGTGACGTTCTCGTCAGCCGGCAGCGCGGCGATGATTTTTTCCGCCAGATCGCGCGGCTTCATGCCCGCAGGCTTGGCCAGCATCATCGCGATGTTGCTGGCGAAATCGCCGTGGGTCTTGTCACGGGCGTTCTCCACCTGAATCGCCGGCGACAGGCCTTCAGGCAACACACCTTCGTTGACGAGTTGGGTGAGGGCTTGTTGGATCAGCTGGCGAATGGTGTCTTTCATGGTCTTCTCTTTCGACCGCAAGCGCGGCGGCGCATCGATGCGCGGGTGGAAAAACTGGGCATTATCCGTTGCGAAGACGGGCTTGCCAACCTTAGCAGGCAGGATGTGGATATGTGGTGACATTAAAAGCAAAAGATCGCAGCCTGCGGCAGCTCCTACACGGGGATCTGGGTTTTCCTGTAGGAGCTGCCGAAGGCTGCGATCTTTTGATCTTCAATACAAATCGACAGGATCGACATCCAAGGACCAACGCACCGCCCGCCCGCTCGGCATCTGCTCCAGCGCCAACAGCCAACTGGTCAACAATCGGTGCAATGGCGCCCGCGCCGACGCCTGCAACAACAGCTGCGCACGATAACGCCCGGCCCGTCGCTCCATCGGCGCCGGCACCGGCCCGAGCAATTCAATCCCGCTCAGATTCTGCTCCGCCAGCAAGCGCTCCGCCTCGCTGCACGCCTCATCGAGAAACCCTTCCGCCTGCCCCGGTTTGTGCGCCTCAGCGCGCAACAGTGCCAAATGCGCAAACGGCGGCAGTCCGGCCGCACGCCGTTCGCTCAAAGCCTGTTCGGCAAAGGCGAAATAACCCTGCTCGGTGAGTTGCACCAATAAAGGATGGTCGGCCAGATGCGTTTGAATAATCACCTTGCCCGGCTCTTCCGCTCGCCCGGCGCGCCCGGCCACCTGCACAATCAACTGCGCCATGCGCTCGCTGGCGCGGAAGTCGCCGGAGAACAGCCCGCCGTCGGCATCTAGAATCGACACCAGCGTCACCCGTGGAAAGTGGTGACCCTTGGCGAGCATCTGCGTGCCGACCAAAATGCACGGCTGGCCCTTCTGAATCGTCGCGAACAGCTGATTCATCGCGTCCTTGCGCGAGGTGCTGTCGCGGTCGACGCGCAGCACCGGATAGTCGGGAAACAGAATCGCCAGCCGTTCCTCGGCGCGCTCGGTGCCGGCGCCCACCGGACGCAAATCGACCTTGTTGCACTTCGGACACTGGCGCGGCGTGCGCTCGACGTAGCCGCAATGGTGGCAGCGCAACTCGCCATAACGCTGATGCACGGTCATCCGTGCATCACAACGCGAACACTCGGACATCCAGCCGCAATCGTGGCACAGCAACGTCGGCGCGAAACCGCGACGGTTGAGGAACACCAGCACCTGCTGGCCATTGGCGAGGGTCTGGCCGATGGCTTGTTGCATCGGCCCGGAAATCCCGCTGTCGAGTGGACGGCTTTTTACATCCAGGCGTAGGAAACGTGGCTGCTTGGCGCCACCGGCACGCTCATTCAGGCGTAGGAGGCCGTAACGACCGGTGTAGGCGTTGTGCAGGCTTTCCAGCGAAGGCGTGGCGGAGCCGAGCACGATCGGGATGTTTTCCTGCCGCGCACGCACCAAGGCCAGATCACGGGCGTGGTAGCGCAAACCTTCCTGCTGTTTATAAGAGCCGTCGTGCTCCTCGTCGATGATGATCAGGCCGGGATTTTTCATCGGCGTGAATAGCGCCGAACGGGTGCCGATAATAATGTCGGCCTCGCCATCACGGGCGGCGAGCCAGGCTTCGAGGCGCTCGCGATCATTGACCGCCGAGTGCAACAGGGCGATGCGCGCGTTGAAACGTTGCTCGAAACGCGCGAGGGTCTGCGGGCCGAGGTTGATCTCCGGGATCAACACCAGTGCCTGCTTGCCGGCTTCGAGGGTTTCGCGGATCAACTGCAGATAAACTTCAGTCTTGCCGCTGCCGGTGACGCCGGCCAGCAGAAAGGCATGATAACTGTCGAAGCCGGCGCGGATCGCCTCATACGCGGCGCGTTGCTCGCTGTTCAGCGGCAGCTCCGGTTGCGCCAGCCAATGTTCATGGCGCAAGCCCGGTGCGTGACGGCGGATCTCGACTTGCACCAGACCTTTGGCCAGCAGCAGGTCGAGGCTGTCTTTGCTCAGCATCAGTTTGCTCAGCAACTGATGGGCGACGCCGTGCGGGTGCTGGGCCAATGTGGCGAGCGCTTCACGCTGACGCGGCGCGCGGGCGATACGCGGATCATCAAGGCTGGCACCGGGGGCGGCTGACCAGAAGCGCTCCTGACGCGCCTCTGCCAGTTCGCCCTGACGCAACAGCACCGGCAGCGCCCAGCTCAAGGTGTCGCCGAGGCTGTGCTGATAATACTGCGACGTCCACAGGCACAGCTTGAACAGCGCTGGCGGCAGTGGCGGCGTCGTGTCGAGCAGGGCCAGCGCCGGTTTGAGTTTCTCCACCGGCACTTCGCTGGTGTCAGTGACCTCGACCAGAATCCCGATCATTTCGCGTCGACCGAACGGCACGCGCAAACGCATGCCCGGCTGCAATTGCTCGCGCAGCACGCCGGCCGGCGCTCGATAATCGAACAGGCGGCGCAGGGGCGAAGGCAAAGCGAGGCGCAGAATGGCGTCGGGCACGCGGGGGGATCTCTATCAACAGACGATTAAAGGACTGGCTGCATAACCTGTGGGAGCGAGCCTGCTCGCGAAGGCGGAGTGTCAGGCGACAAAAATGCTGGCTGATGGATCGTCTTCGCGAGCAGGCTCGCTCCCACAGGGTCGGGAGCCTAGCAGACGGTCGGTCTCGGTGACAGCTTGCGTGATTTAAAAGGTCTGGTAGAATCCGCGGCCTAATTACGTGCGGTATTCAACAATAGTGTTGGATGGCGGCACGCAGCCTGAGGAAGACATCATGAAAGCTGATATTCATCCAACATACGAAGTCACCGCAGTTACCTGCAGCTGTGGCAACAAGTTCGAAACTCGTTCGAACCTGGCCAAGCCTCTGGCGATCGACGTTTGCAACGAATGCCACCCGTTCTACACCGGTAAGCAAAAGACTCTGGACACTGGCGGCCGGGTTCAGCGCTTCGCAGACCGTTTCGGTGCTTTCGGCAAGAAGCCTGCTGCTGCAGAGTAAAGTTGAAAGGCCCGATGGGCTTTTCCTCATTGCTGAAAAAGGCGTCCCTTGTGGGCGCCTTTTTTGTGTCTGCGATTTGGCTGTCCGCCGCGCAGGCGTTCTGCCCCACGCCCATAGGGCTGACCCGCGTCACGGTGCAACGCGTGGTCGATGGCGACACCGTGCGCCTGAGCGACGGGCGCAGCGTGCGGATGATCGGCCTCAATACACCTGAGCTGGGCAAGCAGGGCCGCAGTGACGAGCCGTTCGCGGTGGCGGCGCGCAAACGTCTGGAATCATTAGTGGCCGACAGCAATGGACAGCTCGGTTTGCGCCTCGGCAAGCAGGCGAAAGACCACTACGGCCGCACGCTCGCACACCTCTACAGCGCCAGCGGCGCCAATCTTGAAGCGCAGATGCTCGCCGATGGCCTCGGCTTTCAGGTCGCGGTCGCGCCGAATATCGATTTGGTTACGTGTCAGCAAGCCGCCGAGCGCAGTGCGCGACAGGCTGGCCAGGGTCTCTAGCGGCAGTCGCCGGTGCTGAAAGCGGCGCAGATCCAGCGTTCAGGTTTCGCCGTGGTCAGTGGCCGTGTGAGCAAGGTTCAGCGCAATCGTGGCGGAACCTGGATCGAGTTGCAGGGTGCGCTTGTATTGCGCGTTGCACCCAATCTGGTCGGACAATTCGACAATGCCCGATTGCAGGCGTTGAAGGGCAAGCAGATCGAGGCGCGCGGCTGGATTGTCGATCGATCACGGCGCGGCGGCTTGAAACAGGGACAGCCGCGTTGGCTGCTTCCGCTGACAGATTCGTCGATGTTGCAAAGCGCTCGCTGAAATAAAATTGTAGACATTTTTTCTGTCGATTGTGAACAGTCCAGCCCTTGTGCGCCGTGGCTCTTGGCCCAAAGTCGTAGGGCAGGGCGCTTGACAGGGGTGACCGCTCAGTCTTGTGGGGACTTTGCGAGGCGCGTATCCTCGCTGACCAGTCTGTCCAACAGTAAAAAGCGGAATGCCAAAATGTCTGATCTGAAAACTGCCGCTCTCGAATATCATGCCAATCCTCGTCCAGGGAAGCTGAGTGTCGAGCTCACCAAGGCCACTGCTACCGCTCGCGACTTGTCGCTGGCTTATAGCCCCGGCGTAGCTGAACCAGTGCGTGAGATCGCTCGCGATCCTGAACTGGCCTACAAATACACCGGCAAGGGCAACCTGGTTGCAGTCATTTCCGATGGCACCGCGATTCTCGGCCTGGGTAACCTCGGCCCGTTGGCGTCCAAGCCAGTGATGGAAGGTAAAGGCGTACTGTTCAAGCGCTTCGCCGGCATCGACGTTTTCGACATCGAAGTCGACTCCGAAAGCCCGCAAGCCTTCATCGACACCGTAAAACGCATCTCCATCACTTTCGGTGGCATCAACCTGGAAGACATCAAGGCACCAGAGTGCTTTGAGATCGAACGTGCTCTGATCGAGCAGTGCGACATTCCGGTATTCCACGATGACCAGCACGGTACCGCGATCGTGACCGCTGCCGGCATGATCAACGCCCTGGAAATCGCTGGTAAGACTCTGGCTGATGCCAAGATCGTTTGCCTGGGCGCCGGCGCTGCCGCCATCTCCTGCATGAAGTTGCTGGTGAGCATGGGCGCACGCATCGAAAACATTTTCATGGTTGACCGTACCGGCGTGATCCACTCCGGCCGTGACGACCTGAACCAGTACAAAGCGGTATTCGCTCACGCCACCGAGAAGCGCAGCCTGGCTGACGCTCTGCAAGGCGCTGACGTGTTCGTCGGTCTGTCCGGCCCGAACCTGCTGAGCCCTGAAGGCCTGCTGTCGATGGCGGCCAACCCGATCGTGTTCGCGTGCTCGAACCCGGATCCGGAAATCTCCCCGGAACTGGCGCACGCCACCCGTAACGACGTGATCATGGCCACCGGTCGTTCGGACTACCCGAACCAGGTCAACAACGTACTGGGCTTCCCGTTCATCTTCCGTGGTGCCCTGGACGTTCGCGCCAAGCGCATCAACGAAGAAATGAAAGTGGCTGCCGCCAACGCCCTGCGTGAACTGGCCAAACTGCCAGTGCCACAGGACGTGTGCGATGCCTACGGCGGTGCGCCGCTGGAATTCGGTCGTGAGTACATCATTCCGAAGCCAATGGACAAGCGCCTGATCACCCTGATCTCCGACGCTGTGGCCAAAGCCGCAATCGAGACTGGTGTGGCAACCCTGCCGTATCCGAAGAACTACCCGCTGAAAAGCGTGGATGACGTGTTCAACGGCTAAGCCGTTGTAACGCTTCAACCCAAAGCCCTGACTCGTGAGAGTCAGGGCTTTTTGTTTGGAAAGATCAAAAGATCGCAGCCTTCGGCAGCTCCTACATGATTATTGCACTCCCCCTGTAGGAGCTGCCAAAGGCTGCGATCTTTTGATCTTCGCTCCAACCAATAAAAAGCCCCGCACTTCAACCGAAGGCGGGGCTTTTCAATAGCGCTGGATCAGAACAGATCGATCGGCGCCTGCTCATCCGCCGGCAGCGGGCTGCCCGGCACAGCGCCGTTACCCAGCTCATTCACCGACGGCGGCGTATCCTCAGCCTTGAACAGCTCAAAGTACGCACCCGGAGTGCTCGGCGTCGCCGCACGGCCACTCACCGGATCCACGCGCAGGCTCAACAAACCTTCCGGCTCGGGCTGCACGTGCGGTGGCTTGTCCTTCAGCGCCGCCGACATGTAGTTCATCCAGATTGGCAGTGCCACCGTGCCACCGAACTCGCGACGACCAAGGCTTTCCGGTTGGTCGAAACCGGTCCAGACCGTGGTCACGTAATCGGCGTTGTAACCGGAGAACCAGGCATCCTTCGATTCGTTGGTGGTACCGGTTTTGCCGGCGATGTCGCTGCGGCCCATGGCCAGTGCGCGACGACCGGTGCCGAGCTTGATTACGTCCTGCAACATGCTGTTGAGGATGTACGTGGTGCGGCCATCAACGATGCGCTCGGCGACGGCAGGCGTTTGCGGTGCCGCCGCAGTGCCCGGTGCTTCACCTGGCGTAGCGTTGACCGTGATCGCGTCAGTGTGCGGCGCGGCAATGCCGTCCGTTGCCGCAGCGCCCTGCGGCACGGTCGGCGGGTTGGCGACGAACAGCGTGTCGCCGTTACGGCTTTCGATCTTGTCGATCACATATGGCGTGATCTTGTAGCCACCGTTGGCGAACGTGCTCCAGCCGGTCGCGATCTCCATTGGCGTCAGCGTTGCGGTACCCAGTGCCAGCGAAAGGTTCGGCGGCAGATCTTGTTTGTTGAAGCCGAAGCGGCTGATGTAGTCGATGGTCTTGCTCACGCCCATCGCTTGCAGCAAACGGATCGACACCAGGTTGCGCGATTTGTACAAACCTTCACGCAAGCGGATCGGGCCGAGGAAGGTATTGGTGTCGTTCTTCGGACGCCAGACCTTGTCCAGGTACTCGTCGACAAACACGATCGGCGCGTCGTTGACCAGCGTCGCGGCGGTGTAGCCGCTGTCCAGCGCGGCGCTATAAACGAATGGCTTGAAACTCGAACCCGGCTGACGCTTGGCCTGCATGGCGCGGTTGTAGTTGCTCTGCTCGAAAGCGAAACCACCGACCAGCGAGCGGATTGCGCCGTTCTGCGGATCCAGCGAGACCAGCGCGCCTTGCGCCTGCGGGATCTGGCTGAATTTCAGCGAATTGTCTTTCTGACGCTGCACACGAACCAGATCGCCAACCTGCGCAACATCCGACGGCTGACGCGGATTCGGGCCCATGCTGTTGGTATTGAGGAATGGCCGCGCCCATTTCACGGTGTCCCAGGCCACATGTTCTTCACCGGTGCGGGTGAGCACTTGCAGGCCGTTCTTGTCGACTTGCGTGACGATCGCCGGTTCGAGACTGCTGATAGTGCGTTGTTTGGTCAGCTCGCTGGCCCAAGCTTCGCGAGTCTTGCCTGGCAGGCGCGACTCGGGGCCACGGTAGCCGTGACGCTGGTCGTAGGTCATCAAACCTTCGTGCAGCGCAGTGTTGGCCATTTCCTGCAGATTGCTCGGTACCGTGGTAGTGACGCGGAAACCTTCGGTATAGGCGTCGCTGCCATAACGGCCGACCATTTCGGCACGGGCCATTTCGGCGATGTACGGTGCGTTCACTTCCGGGGTCGGCACGTGATAGCTGGCGTTCAGCGGCTCGTTGATCGCAGCGGTGTAATCCGCTTCGGTGATCTTGCCGAGCTTGTACATGCGCCCCAGGATCCAGTCGCGGCGTTCTTTACTGCGCGTCGGGTTGGCCAGCGGATTGAAGCGCGACGGGGCTTTCGGCAGACCGGCGATCATCGCCATCTGCGCGAGGCTGATGTCGCGGATCGACTTGCCGTAATACACCTGCGCCGCCGCCTCGATGCCGTAGGCGCGGTTACCCAGATAGATCTTGTTCACGTACAGCTCAAGGATTTCGTCCTTGGTCAGCTGTCGCTCAATCTGCAGGGCCAAGAGGATTTCAGTGGTTTTGCGCGAGAAGCTGCGTTCGCTGGTCAGGAAGAAGTTCTTCGCCACCTGCATGGTGATGGTGCTGCCGCCGGACTGAATGTGGCCGCTTTTGACCAATTGCGTCGCGGCGCGCATCAGGCTGCTCGGATCGACGCCATAGTGATTGGCGAAATTGTCGTCTTCAGCACTTAGTAACGCATTAATGAAATTGGGGGGAATGTCGGCGAAACGGATCGGAGTCCGGCGCATTTCGCCAAATTCTGCGATCAACTTGTTGTCGCTACTGTAGACCCGCAATGGAATCTGCAACTGAATGCTTCTCAGGGCCTCCACAGAAGGCAAACCCGGACTAAGGTAAAGATAGGCGCCGCTGAGACCTAAAAGCAGTCCGCAGAAAACGGCGACGATGGACCAACCGAAAAATTTCAGCAGACGAATCAAGGCGTTTGGACATCCAGGGCAAAGAATGAATTTGGCGACGGGGTTCCGGCTACACACAGAACGCCCGCGCAGGCAGTAAAAAGCGGAAAAAATCGCTGGGCATTATAAGCACTTTTCCGCCGGAGGCGTCATTGGCGCGTCTGTCAAGGTGGGGTCAGGGAACGCAATGCGTATTACAGAGTCCGTAACTCACGGAAAGTCATAGGGAATTGGTAGTGCTAGGACTCTTCAATAAAAAGACCAATACGTTACTGGGGATCGACATCAGCTCCACCTCGGTAAAACTGCTGGAGCTGAGCCGTCAGGGCGATCGCTACCGGGTCGAGGCGTACGCGGTAGAGCCGTTGCCGGCGAATGCCGTGGTCGAAAAGAACATCGCCGAGCTTGAAGGCGTGGGCCAAGCCCTCAGCCGGGTGTTGGTCAAGGCGCGCACCGGGCTCAAGAGCGTGGCGGTGGCGGTGGCCGGATCAGCGGTAATCACCAAAGTCATCGAGATGGACGCCGGACTTTCCGACGACGAACTGGAAAACCAGCTCAAAATCGAAGCCGACCAATACATTCCCTATCCCTTGGATGAAGTCGCCATCGATTTCGAAGTCCAGGGCGTTTCGCCGCGCAATCCAGAACGGGTCAACGTGTTGCTGGCCGCCTGTCGCAAGGAAAACGTCGAAGTCCGCGAAGCGGCGCTGGCCCTCGCCGGGCTCACCGCGCGGGTGGTGGACGTCGAAGCCTATGCGCTGGAGCGCTCGTTCGGCCTGCTCTCCACGCAACTCGCCGCCTCGCAAGAGCGCCTCACTGTGGCAGTGGTCGACATCGGCGCGACCATGACCACCCTCAGCGTTTTGCACAACGGCAAAATCATTTATACCCGCGAGCAACTGTTCGGCGGGCGGCAGCTGACTGAGGAAATCCAGCGCCGATACGGCCTGACCGTCGAACAGGCGGGGCTGGCGAAAAAGCAGGGCGGCTTGCCCGACGACTATGTCAGCGAAGTCCTGCAGCCGTTTCGCGAAGCGCTGGTGCAGCAGGTCTCGCGCTCGCTGCAGTTCTTCTTCGCCTCCGGGCAGTACAACGCCGTCGATCACATTCTGCTGGCCGGCGGCACGGCGTCGGTGCCGGGGCTCGATCGCCTGATCGAACAGCGCTTGAATACGCCGACGCAAGTGGCCAATCCGTTTTCCGATATGTCCCTGAGCAGCAAGGTCAACGCTGGCGCCCTGGCCAGTGATGCGCCGGCCCTGATGATTGCCTGCGGGCTCGCGCTCAGGAGTTTTGACTGATGGCGCGGATCAACCTTTTACCGTGGCGCGAGGAGCGCCGTGAAGAGCGGCGCAAACGCTTCCTGCTGGCGCTGACCGGCGTCATCGTCGGTTCGGTGGGCGCGGTGTTTATCGCTGATCAGGTGATCAGCGCGGCGATCGATCGACAAGTGGCGCGCAACGATTACATCGGCAAACAAATTGCCGTGGTCGACGAACGGATCAAGCAGATCAGTGAACTCAAGGCCCATCGCCAGCAACTGGTCGAACGCATGCGCATCATCCAGGACTTGCAGGGCAACCGGCAGGTCAGCGGGCGGATCTTCGATCAACTGGCGCGGACACTGCCCGACGGCGTGTATTTCACCCAAGTGAAAATGCTCGGCAAAACCCTGTCCATCAGTGGCGCGGCGGAGTCGAACAACCGTGTCTCCGAGTTGATGCGCAATCTTGACGCCTCCGACTGGTTCGATGCGCCGAGCCTTAATGAAGTCAAAGCGACGTCCGCCGATCAGGTGGAACAGGCCAACGTTTTTCAGTTGACCGTTCGTCAGACGCAGCCGAAGACGACGGAGGACGAGCCATGAAGCCGTCCGAATGGCTGGAGAGCCTGCGCAACATCGACTTCAACGATCTCGACACCAGCAACATTGGTTCATGGCCGGCAGCGGTAAAAGCCATGGCCGGCGCATTGCTGATGATTCTGGTGCTCGCGCTGGGCTACAACTTTTTCATCAGCGACATGCAAGACCAACTCGAACTCAAGCGCGAAGAAGAAGCCACGCTCAAGGAGCAGTTCGCCAGCAAGGCGCACGTCTCGGCCAATCTAGAGCTGTACACCCAACAGATGAAGGAGATGGAAAACTCCTTCGGCCTGCTGTTGCGGCAGTTGCCCAGCGACACCGAAGTGCCGGGCCTGCTCGAAGACATCACCCGCACCGGTCTGGGCAGCGGTCTGGAATTTGAAGAGATCAAATTGCTGCCGGAGGTCACCCAGCAGTTCTACATCGAGTTGCCGATCCAGATCACCGTGACTGGCGCCTATCACGATCTCGCGACTTTCGTCAGCGGCGTCGCCGGGTTGCCGCGCATCGTCACCCTGCATGATTTCGAACTGGCGCCAGCCAATCCCGAAGGCGGGACGAAGCTGCGCATGAACATCCTCGCCAAGACGTACCGCTATAACGACAAGGGGCTGCAAAAATGAGCCCGCCACGCTATTTGGCCCTGTCGATGGCACTGCTCGCGCTCAATGGTTGTGGTGGCGGCAATGACTTCAGCGACCTTGATGCCTACATGAATGAAGTGCGGCTGCGCCCGCCGGGCAAAATTGAACCAACCCCGACATTCCGGTCTTACCCCACATTCACTTACAGCGCCGCCAACCTGCGCAGCCCGTTCTCGCGTCAGGTGCGCGTCGATCTGGCCGGGCAAAAACATGGTTCGCGCAACGTCAAACCCGACCCCAATCGGGTCAAGCAATACCTCGAAGGTTTCAACATCGAGCAGTTTGAAATGGTCGGCACCATCTCCAACGCCGGCGGCTCTTTCGCGCTGTTGCGCGGAGCCGGCGGCGTGCACCGGATGAAGGTCGGCGACTACCTGGGGCGCAATGACGGACGCATCGTCTCGATCAGCGCCACCCAGGTCGATGTGGTCGAGATCGTTCCCGATGGCGAAGGGGCCTGGCTGGAACGTCCGCGCACCATTCCTTTGAAAGAGCACTCATAGTGGAAGTCGAACAATGAACAGGATTTTCTCCACCCTCGGTTTTTCGCTATGGATAGCGTTGTTGTCACCGATGGTTATTGCGGCCAATCTGAAGACGCTGGACGTGGCGGCCTTGCCGGGTGACCGCGTCGAGCTGAAGCTGTCGTTCGACGGCCCGCCACCGCAGCCCAAGGGCTATACCACTGAATCGCCGGCGCGGATTGCCCTGGACTTGCCCGGGGTTGCCAGCCAGTTGGCCAGCAAGAATCTCGATCTAGGCAGCGGTAATGCGCGCACGGCGACGGTGGTTGAGGCCAAGGATCGCACGCGACTGATCGTCAGCCTGACGCAACTGGCGCCATATGACACGCGGGTCGAGGGCAATAATTTGTTCGTGGTGGTGGGGCAAGGTGCCCCGGCCGCAGCACCGCGTCCCGTTGCCGCGCCGCGCATTACGCCTGTTGCTGTACCGATAAAACCTTATGTCGCAAAAACCAAAGCCATTCGCGGCGTCGACTTTCAACGCGGTACGGCGGGTGAAGGCAATGTGGTCATTGATTTGTCCGACCCGACCATCGCCCCGGATATTCAGGAGCATGACGGCAAAATCATCCTCAGCTTCGCCCGCACGCAGTTGCCGGAAAAGCTGCGCGTACGCCTCGACGTCAAGGATTTCGCCACCCCTGTGCAGTTTGTCAATTCCAGCGTCAGCGGCGATCGCGCGATCATCACCGTCGAGCCCGGCGGCACTTACGACTATTCAACTTTCCAGACCGATAACAAGCTGACCGTCAGCGTCCGGCCGATGACCGTCGACGATCTGCAAAAGCGCAATGCTGACCGCCAGGCGTACGTCGGCGAAAAGCTCTCGCTGAATTTCCAGGACATCGACGTGCGCTCGGTGCTGCAACTGATCGCCGATTTCACCAACCTCAATCTGGTCGCCAGTGACACGGTGCAGGGCGGCATTACCTTGCGCCTGCAAAACGTGCCTTGGGATCAGGCGCTGGATCTGGTGCTGAAAACCAAAGGGCTGGATAAACGCAAAATCGGCAACGTGCTGCTGGTCGCGCCCGCCGATGAAATCGCCGCCCGGGAACGCCAGGAACTGGAGTCGCAGAAGCAGATCGCCGAACTGGCGCCGCTGCGTCGTGAGTTGCTGCAAGTGAATTACGCCAAGGCAGCAGACATCGCCAAGCTGTTCCAGTCGGTGACCAGCGCCGAGGCGAAAATCGATGAGCGCGGTTCGATCACCGTCGATGAGCGCACCAACAACATCATTGCCTACCAGACCCAGGATCGCCTCGACGAGCTGCGACGGATCGTGGCGCAACTGGATATTCCGGTGCGTCAGGTGATGATCGAGGCGCGAATCGTTGAGGCCAACGTCGATTACGACAAAAGCCTCGGCGTGCGCTGGGGCGGTTCAATCCAGAACAAGGGCAACTGGAACGCCTCCGGGGTTAACGGTTCATCGACCACCATCGGCACGCCGGGCAGCACCAGCACCAACTCGCCGTTCGTCGATATGGGCACGGTCGGCAATACCTCGGGGATCGGCATCGCCTTTATTACTGACAATGTCTTGCTCGATCTCGAACTGACGGCGATGGAAAAGACCGGCAACGGTGAAATCGTTTCGCAACCGAAAGTGGTCACCTCCGACAAGGAGACCGCGAAGATCCTCAAAGGCACCGAGATTCCGTATCAGGAAGCCAGCTCCAGCGGCGCGACTTCGGTGTCGTTCAAAGAGGCGTCTTTGTCGCTGGAAGTGACGCCGCAGATCACCCCGGATAACCGCATCATCATGGAGGTCAAGGTCACCAAGGATGAGCCGGACTACCTGAACAAAGTGCAGGATGTGCCGCCGATCAAGAAAAACGAGGTCAACGCCAAGGTGCTGGTCAACGACGGCGAAACCATCGTGATTGGTGGTGTTTTCTCAAATACTCAAAGCAAGGTCGTAGATAAGGTGCCATTTCTTGGCGATGTGCCGTATCTTGGCCGCCTTTTCCGGCGTGATGTGGTTTCGGAGAAAAAATCCGAGCTGCTGGTATTTCTCACTCCGCGTATCATGAATAACCAGGCGATTGCTGTGAGTCGTTGATTCTGTGCGAAATTTGATTCTTGTAGGACCGATGGGCGCTGGTAAAAGCACCATCGGCCGGTTGCTGGCCAAAGAGCTGCGCCTGCCGTTCAAAGATTCCGACAAGGAAATTGAACTGCGCACGGGCGCCAATATCCCGTGGATCTTCGATAAGGAAGGCGAGCCCGGCTTTCGTGACCGTGAGCAGGCGATGATCGCCGAGCTGTGCGAGTTCGATGGCGTGGTGCTGGCGACCGGCGGCGGCGCGGTGATGCGTGATGCCAATCGCAAGGCTCTGCATGAGGGCGGGCGCGTGGTCTATTTGCACGCCTCCGTCGAACAGCAGGTCGGCCGCACCTCGCGCGACCGCAATCGGCCGTTGCTGCGCACCGCCAATCCCGAGAAAACCCTGCGCGATTTGCTGGCGATCCGTGATCCGCTGTATCGGGAAATCGCCGATCTGGTGGTGGAAACCGACGAACGGCCGCCGCGCATGGTAGTGCTCGACATTCTCGAGCGTCTGGCGCAGCTTCCTCCCCGTTAAAGCATCGCTCGAAATGCGCTATCCTCGGCGTCCTGTCACAACCCGTCGCGGTTGTGGCGGCTGGCGGGCGTGCGGCGTCATACCCGCTATAGGCCGCAGATAACCAATAATTCAGGGCAGGATGCCTGCTTCCATCTTCACTGTGGGGACACATGCAGACACTCAAGGTCGATCTAGGCGAGCGCAGCTACCCGATTCATATTGGCGAAGGTTTGTTGGATCAGCCCGAGTTGCTGGTGCCGCATATCCATGGGCGGCAGGTGGCAATCATCTCCAACGAGACCGTTGCGCCGCTCTATCTCGAACGTCTGACCCGCAGCCTCGCGCAGTTCTCGGTGATCTCCGTGGTGCTACCGGACGGCGAAGCCTTCAAGAACTGGGAAACCCTGCAACTGATCTTCGACGGTCTGCTGACCGCGCGTCATGACCGCCGCACCACCGTGATCGCCCTCGGCGGCGGTGTGATCGGCGACATGGCCGGTTTCGCCGCCGCCTGCTATCAGCGCGGCGTCGACTTCATTCAGATCCCGACGACCCTGCTGTCCCAGGTCGATTCGTCGGTGGGCGGCAAAACCGGTATCAACCATCCGCTGGGCAAGAACATGGTCGGCGCGTTCTATCAGCCGAACGTGGTGCTGATCGATACCGCCTCGCTGAAAACCCTGCCCGAGCGTGAACTGTCCGCCGGTCTGGCAGAGGTCATCAAGTACGGGCTGATTTGCGACGAGCCGTTCCTCGGCTGGCTCGAAGACAACGTCGACGCCCTGCGTGCGCTGGATCAAAAAGCTCTGACTTACGCCATCGAGCGTTCCTGCGCGGCCAAGGCTGCGGTGGTCGGCGCCGACGAGAAAGAAACCGGCGTGCGCGCCACCCTCAATCTCGGCCACACCTTCGGTCACGCCATCGAGACCCACATGGGCTATGGTGTCTGGTTGCATGGTGAGGCCGTCGCAGCTGGCACGGTGATGGCGCTGGAAATGTCCGCGCGTCTGGGCTGGATCAGCGAAGCGGAACGTAATCGCGGCATTCGTCTGTTCCAGCGCGCCGGTCTGCCGGTGGTGCCGCCGACAGAAATGGCCGAAGCCGATTTTCTTGAACACATGGCAATCGACAAAAAAGTGATCGACGGTCGTCTGCGCCTGGTGCTGCTGCGCCGGATGGGCGAAGCGGTAGTGACCGCCGATTATCCGAAAGAGGTTCTACAGGCCACGCTGGGAGCGGATTACCGCGCCCTGGCTCAGCTTAAAGGTTGAAAAGATTCCAATGACTAGTTTGCATGCCGACGAGGCGTTCCTCGGCCATTTCCAGTTAAGCCACGACCCCTTCGCGCCACGAGTGCCGGGTTTTAAATTTTTCCCGGCTCAGCGCAAACCAGTGCTGGGTCAGCTGCATCATCTGGCGCGTTACAGCCAGTTGCTGCTGGTCGTGACTGGCCCGCAAGGCAGCGGCAAGACCTTGCTGCGTCAGGCACTGGTCGCCAGCACCAATAAGCAATCGGTACAGAGCGTGGTGGTTTCCGCCCGTGGCGCCGGTGATGCGGCCGGTGTGCTGCGTCAGGTTGCCCAGGCGCTGAACGTCGCTCAGGCCGAAGTGGGCGCGATTCTGGATCAGGTGGTGCAACTCGCGCTGACCGGTCAGGAAGTCTATCTGCTGGTGGATGACGCCGAACAACTCGACGAATCCGCCCTCGAAGCGCTGATGGCGCTGGGTGCCGGCGCACCGGAAGGTCGCCCGCACGTATTCCTGTTTGGTGAGTCGTCGCTGATCGCGCAACTCGAGGCTTTGCACCTTGAGGAAGAGCGTTTCCACGTCATCGAACTGCAGCCGTACACCGAAGAAGAGACCCGTGAGTATCTCGACCAACGGCTCGAAGGTGCAGGCCGTGGTGTCGAACTTTTCACCGCGGATCAGATCTCTGATATTCACGAAAGCGCCGAGGGTTGGCCAGGCAACATCAACCAGGTCGCTCGCGATGCACTGATCGAAGTCATGATTGCCAGCCGCTCTGCGGTCAAGCGTCCAAGTATGGGGTTCAACATGCCGAAGAAACACGTATTGGCGATTTCTGCCGTCGTTGTGGTTGCGGTCGCCGCCGCCTGGCTGATGCCGGGTCGCAACAAGACACCAACTACCGGCGCTCCTGCCAATGAACAGGCGCAGTTGCCATTGGGTCAGGGCGGGGCGAACGGGGCTAATCCTTCCGTCGAGTTCGCCGGCAATACCCAACCGATGCCGCTGCCGCTGGTCGGCAACTCGCAACCGGTCATGCGTGGCCCGTTGGCTGAAGCGGCCGGAGGCATCACCGAAGGCGACGACGGCGTGCCGGTCGAAGGCTCCAGCGCCACACCGCCGACCGTCACCACTTCCGCACCTCCGGCAGGCGTTCCGGCTGGCCCTGCGCCAACACCGGCTCCAGCCCCGGCCGCGAAGCCGACGCCAGCGCCAACCCAAATTGCTACCGCCAAGCCTGCTCCGGCAGCGCCTGCAGCAAAACCGGCTCCAGCGCCGGCCAAGCCAACCGCTGCTGCCAAGCCTGCCGAGAAGCCGGTCACCGTGGCCAAAGCCGCCGGTGGCAGCTGGTACGCCGGTCAGCCGACCGGTAACTACGTGGTGCAGATCCTCGGCACCAGCTCGGAAACTGCCGCGCAAAACTTCGTCAAGGAGCAGGGCGGCGAGTACCGTTATTTCAAGAAAGTCCTCAACGGCAAGCCGCTTTACGTGATCACTTATGGCAACTTCGCCAATCGTGATGCGGCCGTTTCTGCCATCAAGGCCTTGCCAGCGAAGGTTCAGGCTGGTAAACCTTGGCCTCGCACTGTCGCCAGCGTCCAACAAGAACTGGCAACAACTCGCTGAAGATTCGGCGGCCTTACCCAGGCCGCCTCTCCAAGCACCTCAAAATTTCTGCAAGTGCGCGCTTCCTTCCAGGTCGCGTGCCTTGTGGTGTCTGCGTCATAGTAGTCTTTGAGTCGTTGCAGTCAGAATTAACAAAGTTTTGACTAGCACAGCAGATCGCTTTAAACCTTTCACAAATGCGACATGAATTTGCGACATTTCGTCGTCAAATTTGTG
>NZ_JBIVMX010000028.1:0-71697 GCF_044753305.1 Pseudomonas sp. NPDC088429
TGCAAGACCCGAGCCATGGCCTGGTCGTCGTCTTTGGCGGTGTTCATCATCTTGACGTGCAACTCGAACTGCTTGGCCAGGGCCAGCACCGAGGTCATCTCTTCGACGGCGTTGACGTTGCTCGACTCCAGGAAACCCGAGACCAGTTTGACGTTGGCATCGGCCGGCGCAGGCTGGCCGTCCTTGGTGTAAATCGAGCCGTCGAGGCCCTTGTTCATGTTCTTGATGTCCGGATTGACCAGTTTGATCCGGTCGACTTCCGCCATGACGCGCGGGCCTTCGCCCATCGCACGAATACTGATGGTGCCGTCTTCACCGACTTCGACTTGCTGCTCGGGCGGCACGGCAATCGGCCCGCCATTGCCCATCACCGCCATGCCGTTGCCGGCACGCAATACGCCGAGGGCGTCGATATTGAGGCTGCCGGTGCGCACGTAGCTTTCGCCACCGTTCGGGTTCTGTACGGCGATAAAACCGTTGCCGGTCACGGCGACGTCGAGGTCGCGACCGGTCTCGACCAGCGAGCCCGGCGAGAAGTCAGTGGCCGGCCGTTCGCTCATGGCAAACGCACGCGCCGGAAAGCTGTCACCAAACACCGGCATCGAACGGGCCTGTTCCAGGTCCTTCTGAAAACCGTTGGTGGAGATGTTCGCCAGGTTGTTGGCATGCGCCTTTTGCGCCAGCGCGTTCTGGCTGGCACCGGTCATTGCCACATAAAGGTACTTGTCCACACTCTTTCCTCTGCATGCCGGACGTTTGCCGCCCACTGCTGTACTGCTGAGCCATAAGCAATTTGCAGACCAACTTTTTTCTGGCGGCACGCGGCCCGGTAAACAAAGGACTTGGGGGAGATTTAGAGGATTGGGGAAATGTATCGAAGTCGAAAAACCGGCGGTGTTATGCCGCTTGGCGGCAACAGTTCAAAAGATCGCAGCGTGCCGCAGCTCCTAGATGATCGTTCCCACGCTCCGCGTTGGAATGCCTCAATGGACGCTCTGCGTCCGCTTTGGGACGCGGAGCGTCCCGGGCTGCATGCCCACGCAGAGCGTGGGAACGATCACGTGCTGCCCGGGTCTTTGCCGACTTCGTATTCGCGCAATTTGTTGGCAATCGTCGTGTGCGAAACCCCAAGCCGCTTACCCAACTGCCGACTGCTCGGATGCTCTGAATACAGTCGCTCCAGCACCGCCTTCTCAAAGCGCCCAACAATCTCGTCCAGCCCGCCCTCCAGCGAAAAATCGCCAAGCGGCTGACGCACGCCGTAATCCGGCAGGCGAATATGCTCAGCCTTGACCGTGCCGCCGTCACACAACGAAACCGCCTGAAACAGCACGTTCTCCAGTTGCCGCACATTGCCCGGCCAATGGTAATGACTGAGCCGATCCATCGCCGCCGGTGCGAGTTTCGGCAACGGGCAACCGATCTGCCGACTGGCCTGATCGAGGAAGTGTTCAACCAGCGGCGTCAACCCATCAAGGCATTCGCGCAACGGCGGAATGTGCAGCGAGAGCACGTTCAAGCGGTGATACAAATCCTGACGAAATTCGCCGCGCGCGCACAATTCAGACAAGTCGACCTGCGTCGCGCAGATCACCCGCACATCCAGATAAACCTCTTCATCACTGCCGACCCTGCGGAAGCAACCGTCCTGCAAAAAGCGCAGCAGCTTCACTTGAAGGCGCGGACTCATTTCGCCGACGCCGTCGAGAAACAGCGTGCCGCCCGCAGTCAATTCCAGCAGGCCGAGTTTGCCTTCCGCACGCGCACCTTCGAACGCACCGGGGCCGTAACCGAACAACTCGGTCTCGGCCATCGACTCCGGCAGCCCGGCGCAGTTAAGCGCCATCAGCGGCGATTGCCCGCGCGGACTGGCGAGGTGACAGGCGCGCGCCAGCAACTCTTTACCCGTGCCGGTTTCGCCTTCAATCAATAGCGGTGCGTCGAGCGGTGCCATTCGCCGCGCTTCGCGTACCACGGCGGCCATGACTTTAGAGCTCTGGAAAATGCTGTCGAAGCCACGCAGTTCTTGTTTGCGTACGTTGTAGATACGCTCGCCGACACGGTCGGCGCGGTGCAACGTGAGTACCGCGCCAGCCATGGCTTCGCTGTCGTCGTGTTCCGATTGCAGCGGCGCGATGTCGGCGAGAAACACGTCGCCCTTGACCTTCACGCGCATGCCGTTGATTCGCGATTTGTTGGCGCGCACCAGTTCCGGCAAATCGAAGTCTTCGGCGTAGCGGGACAACGGAATCCCCGGTACTTCATCGACGCGCACACCGAGCAACTGCGCCGCCGCGCGGTTGGCCGCGACGATCGAGCCGCCCATGTCGATCGACAGCACTGGAAACTCCAGCGCGCCGAGCAACGCGTTCAATTCCATGTGCCGCCGTTCGCTTGGCATCAGCCCGACGCGCTTGACGCCAAACACCCCGGCAATCGCCTCGAATTTCGGGCGCAGCGCCTGGAACTGGATGTTGATCAGGTTCGGGCAGTGCAAGTAGATCGCGTTGCCATGCTCACCACCGACCTCGCCTCGCGCGACGTTGATCCCGTAGGCCACGAGCAGGTTGAGGATGTCGCGCAGAATGCCGATGCGGTTCTGGCAGTGGACTTTGATACGCATATAAATCGCCCGAATAAACGATGAGAAACCTGTAGGAGTGAGCCTGCTCGCGATGGCGGTCGGTCAGCTGATATTGATGGCGACTGATTCATCGCAATCGCGAGCAGGCTCACTCCTACAGGGGACAGCGCCGCCAGTTTTCTTTGGTGGTGCGCAAACAGTTGTCAAGATTATGTGACAGTCGCCGACCTTTTCAAACCACCGAATCACCGTAAATGCGCGATAACGCCTAAACCGTAACGATTACTTTACGAAATTTACGGAAATTTCCTACGCGGTCGCGATCCAACCTACTGCACACAACCTCTCTCTCAGGTAATTCTGAGTCCATCGCTGGACATAACAAGAACGAATTCCCCTAGCAGGAGAGCAGTATGAAGCAGACGCAATACGTGGCCCGCGAGCCCGATGCGCAAGGTTTTATCGACTACCCCGCCGAAGAACACGCGGTGTGGAACACGCTGATCACTCGCCAGTTGAAAGTGATCGAAGGGCGTGCCTGCCAGGAGTATCTGGACGGTATCGAAAAACTCGGTCTGCCCCACGACCGCATTCCGCAACTCGGCGAGATCAACAAGGTGCTCGGCGAGACCACCGGTTGGCAGGTCGCCCGTGTTCCGGCGCTGATTCCCTTCCAGACTTTCTTTGAATTGCTCGCCAGCAAGCAGTTTCCGGTCGCGACGTTTATCCGCACTCGCGAAGAACTGGACTACCTGCAAGAGCCGGACATTTTCCACGAGATCTTTGGCCACTGCCCGCTGCTGACCAACCCGTATTTCGCCGAATTCACCCACACCTACGGAAAACTCGGTCTGCAAGCGACCAAGGAAGAACGCGTGTACCTGGCGCGTCTGTACTGGATGACCATCGAGTTCGGCCTGGTCGACACCCCACAAGGCAAACGCATCTACGGCGGCGGCATTCTGTCTTCGCCCAAAGAAACCGTTTATTCGCTGTCGGACGAGCCTGAGCATCAAGTCTTCGACCCGCTCGAAGCGATGCGCACGCCGTACCGCATCGACATCCTGCAACCGCTGTACTTCGTCCTGCCGAACCTCAAGCGCCTGTTCGACGTGGCCCATGAAGACATCATGGCCATGGTCAAACACGGCATGCAGCTGGGTCTGCACGCGCCAAAATTTCCGCCAAAGCCGAAAGCGGCCTGAGCAGAACCCGCTCGCGACTTGCGTGCAAAGATAGTAATTTCCAACAAGAATCGAATTCAGGAACCGACCATGTCCACATTGAACCAAGCCCACTGCGAAGCCTGCCGCGCCGATGCACCACAAGTCAGCGACGAAGAACTGCCGATCCTGATCAAGCAGATCCCTGACTGGAACATCGAAGTTCGCGACGGCATCATGCAGCTGGAAAAAGTTTTCCTGTTCAAGAATTTCAAGCACGCGCTGGCGTTCACCAACGCTGTTGGCGAGATCTCCGAGGCCGAAGGTCACCACCCGGGTCTGCTGACCGAGTGGGGCAAAGTCACCGTGACCTGGTGGAGCCACTCGATCAAAGGCCTGCACCGCAACGACTTCATCATGGCCGCGCGCACTGACGAAGTGGCCAAGACTGCAGAAGGACGCAAGTAATGCATTTCGACGCCATCGGCCGGGTACCCGGCGACCCGATCCTCGGTTTGATGGAGGCGTATGCGCAGGACACCAACCCGCGCAAATTCGACCTGGGCGTTGGCGTCTACAAGGATGCCCAGGGCCTGACGCCGATCCCGGAAGCGGTGAAAATCGCCGAAGCGCGACTGGTCGAAAGCCAGGACACCAAGACCTACATCGGTGGCCACGGCAACCCGCTGTTCGGCAAAGTCATCAACGAGTTGGTGCTTGGCGCCGACTCGAAACTGATCGCCGAACAACGTGCCGGCGCTACCCAGACGCCGGGCGGCACCGGTGCGCTGCGTCTGGCCGCTGACTTCATCGCTCAGTGCCTGCCAGGCAAAGGTGTGTGGTTGAGCAACCCTACCTGGCCGATTCACGAAACCATTTTCGCTGCAGCCGGGGTCAAGGTCAGTCACTACCCATACGTGGGCAGCGACAACCGCCTCGACGTCGAAGCCATGCTCGCCGTGCTCAACGAAGTGCCGAAAGGTGATGTGGTGCTGCTGCACGCGTGCTGCCACAACCCGACCGGTTTCGACTTGAACCACGACGACTGGCAGCGCGTGCTTGATGTGGTGCGCAGCCGCAATCTGCTGCCGCTGATCGACTTTGCCTACCAGGGTTTTGGCGACGGTCTGGAACAGGATGCGTGGTCGACACGGCTGTTCGCGGCCGAGATCCCCGAGCTGCTGATCACCAGTTCTTGCTCGAAGAATTTCGGCTTGTATCGCGACCGCACCGGCGCGCTGATTGTCTGCGCGAAAAGCGCTGACAAGCTCATCGACATCCGCAGCCAGTTGGCCAATATCGCCCGTAACTTGTGGTCGACACCGCCGGATCACGGTGCCGCTGTTGTTGCGACGATCCTCGCTGATCCAGAGCTGAAAGCGCGCTGGGCTGATGAAGTGGAAGCCATGCGTTTGCGTATTGCGCAGTTGCGCAGCGGTCTGGTTGAAGCACTGGAGCCTCACGGTTTGCGCGAACGTTTTGCACACATTGGCGTGCAGCGCGGCATGTTCTCTTACACCGGCTTGTCGCCGGAGCAAGTGAAACAACTGCGCGAGCAGCACAGCGTGTACATGGTCAGCTCAGGCCGCGCGAACGTCGCCGGCATCGACGCCACCCGCCTCGCGCTGCTGGCCGAAGCGATCGCCAGCGTCAGCAAATAACACCGCAATCCCCCTGTAGGAGCTGCCGAAGGCTGCGATCTTTTGATCTTGATTTTAAAAACAAAGATCAAAAGATCGCAGCCTTCGGCAGCTCCTACAGTTGCTCGTTCCCAAGCTCCGCGTGGGCATGCAGCCCGGGACGCTCTGCGTCCCAACAGCGAACGCAGAGCGTCCATTGAGGCGTTCCCACGCAGAGCGTGGGGACGATCAATCACCACAGTTTTTGCCCTCCCCTGCGGCCATCTGTCGCATTATTTTGAATTAAAAGTCTGATTGTCATTTTTCCTGCTGTATCCTGCGCAGGCTTTGTAAAAGCGCGGATCTACCAGATCTATCAACAGACTTAGCGAGGAGCGCAACCATGCACGAGATTCCTAATCTCCCCTTCCCAAGCCTGCACGTACCTGAGCAGACGACCACGCAACAAGCCGGCGCCCAACAGCCCGAGCCGAAAGAAGCCGTTGAGAGCCGTCCGGCCGACAACGAAGAGTAAGACCCGTCGTACAGACCGTGTGGAAAGCGCTAACATGCGCTTTCCACACTGCCTGAACCCCGAGCCCGCCATGACCGACGAATTCTCCGAAAGCCAAGCCGCCGTACTGATCGGTGCCACCGAGAAGATGATCGATATCTGGAACCGTCTCTCCCCCGAAAAACAGGCCGCCCTGCTCGCCCGTTTTGGTACTGAAGAAAACGCCCTTGCCGCACTCGTCACCACGCAACTGGTTGCGCCGGCCAAGCCGTGAATCTGCCATCCGGCAAATAGTTTTACTTTTCCCCGCCCCAGATTCCTCCACGCCGGTATCATAAGCAGCCTATCTAATCTGCCGCTCCCGTGGATCTTTACCCATGTCGTCCTCTATGTCCGAGCCCCAGCGCCCCCTGGCGGTTACGCTGCAAGTCGTTTCCATCGTCCTGTTCACCTTTATCGGTTACCTCAACATCGGCATTCCGTTGGCGGTGCTGCCGGGTTACGTCCACAGCGATCTGGGTTTCGGCGCAGTAATCGCTGGGCTGGTAATCAGCGTGCAATACCTCGCCACCCTGCTCAGCCGTCCGTACGCGGGCAAGATCATCGACAACAAGGGCAGCAAACGGGCGGTGATGATTGGCCTGGCCGGTTGTGGCTTGAGCGGCGTGTTCATGCTGATTTCGGCGTGGACTCCGAACATGCCGATGCTCAGTTTGATCAGCTTGTTGATCGGTCGACTGGTGCTGGGCAGCGCTGAAAGCCTGGTTGGCTCGGGTTCGATTGGCTGGGGCATCGGCCGCGTGGGTGCGGCCAACACCGCCAAGGTCATTTCCTGGAACGGCATCGCCAGCTATGGCGCACTGGCGATCGGCGCACCGTTCGGCGTATGGCTGGTTGGCGAGCTAGGGCTGTGGAGCATGGGCGTCAGCATCATCTTGCTGGCCATTCTCGGTCTGGCGCTGGCATGGCCGAAAACCGCCGCGCCGATTGTCGCCGGCGAACGCCTGCCGTTCATGCACGTGCTCGGTAAAGTATTTCCCCACGGCTGCGGCCTGGCGCTGGGCTCGATCGGTTTCGGCACCATCGCCACCTTCATCACCTTGTACTACGCGACTCAGCACTGGGAAAACGCCGTGCTGTGCTTGAGCCTGTTCGGCGCCAGCTTCATCGGTGCGCGATTGCTGTTCGGCAACCTGATCAACCGCCTCGGCGGCTTCCGCGTGGCGATTGCCTGCCTCTCGGTGGAAACGCTGGGCTTGCTGTTGTTGTGGCTGGCGCCGGACGCACACTGGGCACTGGCCGGTGCGGCGTTGAGCGGTTTCGGCTTCTCGCTGGTATTCCCGGCGTTGGGCGTAGAGGCAGTGAATCTGGTGCCGGCGTCCAGCCGTGGCGCGGCGGTTGGGGCTTATTCGCTGTTCATCGATTTGTCGCTGGGGATCACCGGGCCATTGGCCGGCGCGATTGCGGCGGGATTCGGATTTGCCTCGATCTTCCTCTTCGCCGCTCTCGCCGCGGTGAGCGGTTTGGCGCTAAGCGTCTATCTGTACAAGCACACGGCCAAGTACCGCGAAGACTAGAAATCCACCTTGCCGCGCCCGGCCTTGATGCTGCCGCGTTTGGTTTTCGATTCGAGCCGGCGCTTCTTTGAACCGAGGGTCGGCTTGGTCGGGCGGCGTTTCTTTTCGACTTTGGTGGCGCTGAGGATCAGTTCGACCAGCCGTTCCAGCGCATCGGCGCGATTGGCCTCCTGCGTGCGGTATTGCTGGGCCTTGATGATCAACACGCCATCGCTGGTGATGCGACTGTCGCGCAGCGCCAGCAGCCGTTCCTTGTAGAACTCGGGCAAGGACGAGGCCGGGATGTCGAAGCGCAGGTGCATGGCGCTGGAGACCTTGTTGACGTTCTGCCCCCCGGCGCCTTGCGCGCGGATGGCGGTCAATTCGATCTCGGCATCCGGCAGATGCACATTGTTGGAAATCACCAGCATGGAAAAGCGTCCGTATTCAGAGCCTGCAGGATACCGCGAAAATCATTCTGGATTCGGCACAACACCCTGTGGGAGCGAGCTTGCTCGCGAAGGCGTGGTGTCAGGCAACGATGATGCTGGATTCAATATCCTCTTCGCGAGCAAGCTCGCTCCCACAGGATTCGGCATCCTTCCATTGCGCCCATAAACAACAAACCCGGCACTGTGGCCGGGTTTGTTGTTTCCGCTCGCGCGATTACTTCGCGGTTGCAGGCACCGCAGCTTGAGCACTGCGCTTGTTCTTGATCACGTAGCAAGCCCACATGAACACGACCCACACCGGAATCGCGTATACCGAGATCTGAATCCCCGGGATCAGCAGCATCACGCCAAGGATGAACACCACGAACGCCAGGCAGACATAGTTGCCGTACGGGTACCACAGCGCCTTGAATAGCGGCGTCTGCCTCGTCTTGTTCATGTGCTGACGGAACTTGAAGTGCGAGAAGCTGATCATCGCCCAGTTGATCACCAGCGTCGCAACCACCAGCGACATCAGCAGTTCCAGCGCGCTGTGCGGGATCAGGTAGTTGAGCAACACCGCGATCACGGTCACCGCTGCCGAGGCCAGAATCGAACGTACCGGCACGCCGCGCTTGTCGATCTTCGCCAGGCCTTTCGGCGCATCGCCCTGCTCGGCCATGCCCAGCAACATGCGGCTATTGCAGTAAGTGCCGCTGTTGTACACCGACAGCGCCGCGGTCAGTACCACGAAGTTGAGAATGTGCGCGGCGGTGCTGCTGCCGAGCATCGAGAACACTTGCACGAACGGGCTGCCGCTGTAGGAATCGCCGGACGCGTTGAGGGTTTCCAGCAGGCTGTCCCAAGGGGTCAGCGACAGCAGGATGACCAGTGCGCCGATGTAGAAAATCAGGATGCGGTAGATGACCTGATTGATCGCTTTCGGGATCACGGTTCTCGGCTTGTCGGCTTCTGCTGCGGTAAAACCGAGCATTTCCAGACCGCCGAAGGAAAACATGATGATCGCCATGGCCATCACCAGACCGCTGACGCCGTTGGGGAAGAACCCGCCGTGCGACCACAGGTTGGTTACCGACGCTTGCGGGCCGCCGTTGCCGCTGACCAGCAGGTAGCTGCCGAGCGCAATCATGCCGACGATCGCTACAACCTTGATGATCGCGAACCAGAATTCGGCTTCACCGAAGACTTTGACGTTGGCCAGGTTGATCGCGTTGATCAGCACGAAGAAGGCTGCCGCAGAGGCCCAGGTCGGAATGTCCGGCGCCCAGTAGTGGATGTACTTGCCGACCGCAGTCAGCTCCGACATGCCCACCAGAATGTACAGAATCCAGCAGTTCCAGCCCGACAGGAAACCGGCAAAGCCGCCCCAGTATTTATGCGCGAAGTGGCTGAAGGAACCGGCCACCGGCTCTTCGACGATCATCTCGCCGAGCTGGCGCATGATCATGAAGGCGATGAAGCCGCAGATGGCGTAGCCGAGGATCATCGACGGGCCAGCGGATTTCAGTACCCCGGCCGAGCCGAGGAACAATCCGGTACCGATCGCGCCACCGAGGGCGATCAGTTGAATGTGGCGATTTTTCAGGCCGCGTTTCAGCTCGCCTGATTGCGAGGGTTGTCCACTCATGAAAAAGGTCTCACGCAAGGTTTGATGATGTTCAGTAGACGTTGCTGCAAGGTTGCGATTTCAAGCAGCCCCGATCAAACCCCAGCGCAGGCACCAGGAGTTCAGCTCAATTACAACGGTCATGCGTCACCTGTTTGTTTTTATCTGTGACGAAATCGAACCCGAAACGCTTGTGGCGCGACGGAGTGAACAAGGCGGGTAGCCTTGAGTTTTGCGCGATTACGCAGAGGGTCACAGTTAAAACGCGGCGCATTGTACACCGCTAACCCCCTGCTGCCAGACCCCGCTGGATCAGCGTGTCGGTTGCCGGGATTGCGTGTGTCCGTTTCGAGAGGCTCGAACGGCTGCAAAATTTGAGTCAGACCTTTGCGGGCCATCGACGTGGACGAGGAAAAAACCGTCCCACGGAGAGAAGTGGAAATCAGTCACGGCGTTCATTGCGCCTCCTTGTTGTTATGCACCTGCACGGCAGGCATGGGGCGCATCTCACCCTGCAAACGTCGCTGAAACAAGCGGCCCAGAGCCTTACGTCGGGCTCGGCCCATTGGGCTTCGGAAGCTTTTCCTTACACCCACGCGGGAACCTGCCATTCACGGGGATTTAGCGGATTTTTCGTAAACATTTCTTTACGAGTCGTAACGTAGAGTTTCCATTTCAGAATTTTCTGTAGGACGTCTGCTGGTTAACGGTCATCGGGATTTTAGCCAGGAATTAATTTGTTGAGACCACTGGCTTGCTCGCGAAGAGGCCCGATCAGACACCGAACACCTTTCTTCAGACAAAAAAAACGCCAACCCTGCGGTTGGCGTTTTTGCTCGAGCTTGAAGCTTGAAGCTTGCCGCTAGAAGCTCACAGCCGCCTTATTCAGGCTTGCGACGACCAAACCCCGGACGCTGACCGGAACCGGCCGGCGCACCGCGGCGCTTGCCCGACGGCTTGTCGCCATCAACCAGCTTGATCCCCGGACGCTTCGACGTCGGTTTAGCCGGACGCTTGTTGGTGGTGTCCGCTGGACGATCCGCCACTGGCGTACCGCGACCGGCAGGCGCGCCACGTTCGCCACGTTCAGTGCGACCGTTGGCCGGACGCGGAGCGCGCTCGCCGTCACGGGCAACCGGCTTGCGGGCTGGACGCTCGCCTTCGATCTGCGGCTCACGGCTTGGGCGTGGGCCGATCGGTGCGCCAGCGGCTGGACGCAGGGTCCGTACGCGCTCGGTCTTGCCCATCGGACGCGACGATTTACGCTGCATACGCTCAAGCTTGTCTTTGCTCTTGGCGTTCAGTTGCGGCATCGCCACTGGCGTCAGGCCGACTTCAGCACTGAGGATGTCGACTTCGTACTGGCTCATTTCGCGCCAGCGGCCCATCGGCAGGTCGGAGTTGAGGAACACCGGACCGAAACGCACGCGCTTCAGACGGCTGACCACCAGACCCTGCGATTCCCACAGACGACGAACCTCACGGTTACGACCTTCCATCACCACGCAGTGGTACCAGTGGTTGAAGCCTTCGCCACCTGGCGCCTGCTTGATGTCGGTGAACTTGGCCGGGCCGTCTTCCAGCACCACGCCAGCCTTCAGTCGCTCGATCATCTCGTCGTCGACTTCACCGCGTACACGCACGGCGTACTCGCGGTCCATCTCGTAGGACGGGTGCATCAGGCGGTTGGCCAGCTCACCGTCAGTGGTGAACATCAGCAAACCGGTGGTGTTGATGTCGAGACGACCGATGTTGATCCAGCGGCCTTCTTTCGGACGCGGCAGCTTGTCGAACACGGTCGGACGGCCTTCCGGGTCGTCACGGGTGCAGATCTCGCCATCGGGTTTGTTGTACATGATCACGCGGCGAACCGATTCGGCCGCTTCTTCGCGCTTGATCACCTTGCCATCAATAGTGATGGCGTCGTGCAGATCGACACGCAGACCGAGGGTGGCGTCTTTGCCATTGACCTTGATCCGGCCCTGGCTGATCCAGGATTCCACGTCACGGCGCGAGCCGACGCCGATACGGGCGAGGACTTTCTGCAGTTTTTCGCCTGCTGGGCCGATTGGCTGGTCGTCTTGCTGATCTTTGATACTCATCTGGGCACCTCCCGGTGTGGTCTGTTCAGGCAGGGCCTGAAGCATTGAAATCTGGGTTCTCGGCCGAAGGGATCGGCGAAGGGTCGCGAATCATACGCGGATGTGCGCCATCGCGCATCAGAGACTAGCTGATCAATGGACAGTTATTTCTTTTTCCGCCGACCGGCGCCACCGAGTTTGATCAGGCGCAGCGCGGCTTCGGCCAGCACCGTGCGCTTGTCGTCCTTGTCGAGTTTCTTCCAGGCTTTGATCTCACGCTTGCTGCGGCCGCAGCCGAGGCAGATGTCGTCGCTGAATTTGCAGAGGCTGATGCACGGGTCTTTTGTCGAACTCATTTGGGTACCTTTGGGAGATCAAAAGATCGCAGCCTGCGGCAGCTCCTACATTGGAATGCGGCCCTTGTAGGAGCTGCCGAAGGCTGCGATCTTTTCGGCGCCCCTCAGTCTTCGAACTCGCGGCGTTCGGCTTCGATGGCTTCGGCCAGTGCGCGGGCTTCGGCTTCTTCTTCGCTCAACTCGGGTTCGGGCGCGGGTTGTTCGAGGGCGGCGACGGCGGCCAACAGCTTTTCGCGCGCTTCGGCGACGCCGAGAATGTCCTCTTCCGGTTCGGCTTCTGGCTCGGCTTCAAGTTCAACTTCAATGCCGGGCTCGGGCTCGGGCTCGGGCTCGGGCTCAGACTCAATTTCTGTTTCGGGCATCGGCGCCTCACCGTCCGCCGCATCCCGCAGCAAATCGTCGAAGTCGGTCTTGATCCCCTCCTCCATGCTGTCCAGTTCCAGCAGCAAGGTATGGAAACTGGTTTCTTCCTTCTCCTCCTCGGGCTCGGCGCTGGCGTCGGCCAGTTCCTGCAGACTCTGCGGCACCGGCGCGTCGTCGAAATCGAGCACCGGGTCGGTTTCCATTTCGCGCAGTTCGGCCAGTGGCGGCAGGTCTTCGAGGTTCTTCAGGTTGAAGTGATCGAGAAACATCTTGGTGGTGGCGAACATCGCCGGTTTGCCCGGCACGTCGCGGTAGCCGACGACACGAATCCACTCGCGCTCCAGCAAGGTTTTGACGATGTTGCTGTTCACCGCCACACCGCGCACGTCTTCGATCTCGCCACGGGTGATCGGCTGGCGATAGGCGATCAGCGCGATGGTTTCCAGCAAGGCACGGGAATAACGCTGCGGGCGCTCCTCCCAAAGTCGGCCAACCCACGGCGAAAACTTCTCGCGAATCTGCAGGCGATAGCCCGACGAGACTTCCTTGAGCTCGAACGCACGGCCCTCGCAGGACTTGCCGAGCAGGGTCAGGGCTTTCTTGAACACTGCCGGTTCGGGCCGTTCGCCCTCTTCGAACAGTTCAAAAAGACGCTCAAGGGATTGCGGCTTTCCCGAGGCCAACAGAAAGGCTTCAAGCAGGGGTGCCAGCTCGCGGGGTTCAGTCAGGTTCATGTTTCGACTCGTTATTCGGCTCGGGCTCGCACGTGGATCGCGGCGAACGGCTCATTCTGCACCAGCTCGACCAAGGATTCCTTGACCAGTTCAAGAATTGCCATAAAGGTCACCACCACACCCAGCCTGCCCTCTTCGGCAGTGAACAACTCGACAAACGGCACAAAACCGCCGCCCTTGAGGCGTTCCAGCACATCGCTCATGCGTTCGCGGGTGGACAGTGCTTCACGACTGACCTGGTGGCTTTCAAACATATCGCCACGGCGCAGCACTTCGGCCATGCACATCAAAATTTCTTCCAGCGCGACATCCGGCAACAGCTTGCGCGCGCGGGCTTCCGGGGCGTCGAGCTTGGGCACGATCACGTCGCGGCCGACGCGGCTGAGGTTGTCGATGCCTTCGGCGGCAGCCTTGAAACGCTCGTATTCCTGCAAACGGCGGATCAATTCGGCGCGCGGGTCGTCTTCTTCGTCTTCGATAGTTTCAGCGCGCGGCAGGAGCATGCGCGACTTGATCTCGGCGAGCATCGCGGCCATCACCAAGTACTCGGCAGCGAGTTCCAGGCGCACCGACTGCATCAACTCGACGTAACCCATGTACTGGCGGGTGATTTCCGCCACCGGGATGTCGAGGATGTTGATGTTCTGTTTGCGGATCAGGTACAGCAGCAGGTCGAGCGGGCCTTCGAAGGCTTCAAGAAACACCTCGAGCGCATCCGGCGGGATGTACAGGTCGAGCGGCATTTCCATGACCGCCTGGCCATAGACCATGGCGAACGGTAGTTCCTGCTGAGCATCGGCCTGGGGATCGACAACGGTTTCCACTGCGGACATTCAGGCCTCGACCATGAACGGCGTCGGATCGCCGCAACCGACGCGCACCACTTCCGGGTCGTCGCCGGTCAGGTCGATCACGGTGGAGGCTTTGATGCCGCCGAAACCGCCATCCACGATCAAATCCACTTGGTGTTCGAGCAACTGACGCATTTCGTACGGATCGCTGAGCGGGTCTTCATCGCCGGGCATGATCAGGGTCACGCTCATCAGCGGCTCGCCCAGTTCGGCCAGCAGCGCCAGCGCAATCGGATGGCTCGGCACGCGCAGGCCGATGGTGCGTTTCTTCGGATGCAGCAACAGGCGCGGCACTTCGCGGGTAGCGTTGAGAATAAAAGTGTAAGGCCCCGGCAGGTGCGCCTTGAGAATGCGGAAGGTGCCGGTGTCGATCTTGGCGTAATTGCCCAGTTGCGACAGGTCGCTGCAAATCAGCGCGAAGTTGTGCTTTTCATCGAGCTGACGCAGGCGTCGCACGCGTTCGATGGCGGTCTTGTCGCCGATTTGGCAACCGATCGCGTAGGAAGAGTCAGTGGGATACACCACTACCCCGCCCTTGCGGATGATCTCGACCGCCTGTTTGATCAGGCGCGCTTGCGGGTTTTCCGGATGAATCTGGAAAAATTGACTCACATTCTCTACCTGTTCAGACGGCGGCAATATCTGTGTCATGTTTGAACCGACACCACAGGGGTGGAAGGTCCTCGGGAACCGGCCGGTACTGGCCGATCTCGGACCAGCCGCCAGGGCCATGGAAGTCACTGCCGGCGCTGACCAGCAGACCGAACTCACGGGCAAGGATTGCCAGGCTGCCCACCTGTTCCGCAGGCTGGTGGCCATTGACCACCTCGATTGCATGCCCGCCTGCTTGAATATAGTCGGCAATCAGCTTTCGGCGCTTGCTGCGGGTGAAATCGTAGTGCCACGGATGCGCCAGACTGACCCAGGCATTGGCGGCGCGCAGCGTCCCGACGGTGTCTTCCAGCGTCGGCCAGTGCAGCTTGACGTCGCCCAACTTGCCGGCGCCGAGCCACTTGCGAAAGGCCTCGGCGCGATCCTTGACGAAACCTTCACGTACCATCCAGTCAGCGAAATGCGGACGGGCCGGCGCGTTGCCGCTGTCGCCCAGTTCCTGCTGGATTTTCCGCGCGCCGTCGAGGGCGCCGGGCATGCCTTTGAGGGCGAGCTTGCGGCTTATTTCTTCCGACCGCAGCCAGCGCCCATCGTGCAATTTGGCGATGGCCTCGACCAACGGCGCGGCGTTGACGTCGAAACCGTAGCCCAGCACATGAATGGTTGCGCCGCCCCAAGTGCAGGACAATTCGACGCCGTTGACCAGTTGCATGCCCAATTCTTTGGCGGTCGCGCGCGCTTCAGCGAGGCCTTCGAGGGTGTCGTGGTCGGTCAACGCCAGGACTCGCACGCCGTTTTCGAACGCACGCGCAACCAGAACCGCAGGCGCCAGTGCGCCATCGGAGGCCGTGCTATGGCAGTGCAAATCAACATTCACGGAGAGTTGTAACCTCAAATCAGCTGGCGCTATCGCGCGCCCATATGTTTGTTATTATGCCGCCACATCCAGCTTCTGGCTCTTACTGTGAAACAATTCATCGATTTCATCCCGCTTCTGCTGTTTTTCATCGTTTACAAACTTGATCCACGGGTGGTCGATGTCGCGGGCCATGAAGTCACTGTAGGCGGTATTTACAGCGCCACCGCGATGCTCATCATCAGCTCCCTGGTGGTGTACGGCGCGCTTTTCATCAAACAGCGCAAGCTGGAAAAGAGCCAGTGGCTGACCCTGATCGCGTGTCTGGTGTTCGGTAGCCTGACGCTGGCCTTCCACAGCGAAACTTTCCTCAAGTGGAAAGCCCCGGTGGTCAACTGGCTGTTCGCCGTCGCATTCATCGGCAGCCACTTCATCGGTGACCGCCTGCTGATCAAACGCATCATGGGCCACGCGCTGACCCTGCCGGATCCGGTCTGGACGCGCCTGAACATCGCCTGGGTCGCCTTTTTCCTGTTCTGCGGGGCCGCCAACCTGTTCGTCGCCTTCACCTTCCAGAGCTACTGGGTGGACTTCAAGGTGTTCGGCAGCCTGGGCATGACCCTGGTGTTCCTGGTCGCACAGGGCATTTACCTGTCGCGCCACCTGCACGATGCCGATACCCCAACAACACCAAAAACCGAGGACTGACATGCTCTACGCAATCATTGCCACCGACGTCGCCAACTCACTGGAAGCTCGCCTGGCCGCGCGCCCTGCGCATCTGGAACGCCTGCAAGCGCTCAAGGGCGAAGGCCGCATCGTATTGGCCGGCCCACACCCGGCCGTCGACAGCAATGATCCGGGCGCCGCAGGTTTCACCGGCAGCCTGATCGTCGCCGAGTTTGAATCCCTGAGTGCTGCGCAGGCATGGGCTGATGCTGATCCGTATATTGCGGCGGGTGTGTATGCCAATGTGGTCGTCAAACCGTTCAAACAGGTTCTGCCTTAACGCTGAAGACAGGGCCTTACGGGACTACTGTGACAAAGGGGATTCCTGTGGTGAGGGGATTCCTGTGGTGAGGGAATTTATGTGGCGAGGGGATTTATCCCCGTTGGGTCGCGAAGCGGCCCCAATGCCATCCAATGCGGTGTGCCTGACACACCGCATGCTCCCATTTCAGGACTGCTACGCAGTCCAGCGGGGATAAATCCCCTCGCCACAAATACTCATCTGGCACAAATAGTCATCTGGCTCAAATACTCATCTATCCAAAAATACCCACCTGCCACAAAACCCTCATCTGCCATAAAAATCCCATCAGCCACCAACATCACCTCCCGCGCACTGAACCTTCTCGCTTCTCACCCATCTCAATCGCTCATTATTCTCGTTCGTCTGCCGACAACCTGCCCACTATCCATTGGGAAGCAGGTGTTGCGATGCGCAAGGGTTCGTTGTGTCTGATGTTGATCACGCTGTCGATCATGGCGCCCGCCCATGGTGAGGAAATCGCCGAAGGCGGCAATTCCACGCCATTGTCATTAAGCGCCGGCAGCCAGATCACCGAGTTGCAGCAGCGCCTCAAGGCCAGCGAGCAGCAGCGAGAAGAACTGAGCAAACAACTGCAAAATGTCGACAACGAACGCGAAAGCGCTCAGCTCGCCCGGTTGCGCCAGGAGAACCAGCGCCTCAAGCTGCAACTCAAGGAAGCACAGGCCAGCCCGCTCCCGCGTTTGTTGACCGATCAACAGCAGTGGTTCGTCACGGGAGCCGGGGTAGCGCTATTGGCGCTGCTCTGCGGTATCTTTGCCAGTGGAGCAAGCCGAAAACGTCGGCAATGGCTAAATTGAGTGAGTCATGAGCGAGCTGTTACTGATTGATGATGACCAGGAGTTGTGCGAACTCCTGAGTAGCTGGTTAAGCCAGGAAGGCTTCCAGGTGCGCGCCTGCCACGATGGCCAGAGCGCCCGTAAAGCGTTGGCCGAAACCGCTCCGGCGGCGGTGGTGCTGGACGTGATGCTGCCCGACGGCAGCGGTCTGGAACTGCTCAAGCAGTTGCGCAACGATCATGCTGATCTGCCGGTGTTGATGTTGTCGGCCCGTGGCGAGCCACTGGATCGTATCCTCGGCCTGGAACTCGGCGCCGACGATTATCTGGCCAAACCGTGCGACCCGCGCGAACTGACCGCGCGCCTGCGCGCCGTATTGCGCCGCAGTCACCCGGCCGCCGTTTCGACGCAACTGGAGCTGGGCGACCTGAGTTTCAGCCCGGTGCGCGGTGTGGTCAGCATCGACGAGAAAGAACTGACCCTCACTGTTTCCGAAAGTCGTTTGCTCGAAGCCCTGCTCAAGCAGCCCGGCGAACCACTGGACAAGCAGGAACTGGCGCAGATCGCCCTCGGCCGCAAACTGACCCTGTACGACCGCAGCCTCGACATGCACGTCAGCAACCTGCGCAAAAAGATCGGCCCCCACCCCGACGGCCGCCCACGCATCGTCGCCCTGCGCAGCCGGGGTTACTACTACAGCCTCTGAATTACACCCGTCCCGCACGGGCATGACGATAAATCGCCCCCTGTAGGAGCTGCCGAAGGCTGCGATCTTTTGATCTTGTTTTTAAAAGACAGATCAAAAGATCGCAGCGTGCCGCAGCTCCTACAGGGATATGTGTAAGGCTGATGACGAAACGTCTTTACCCAAGCTTTACGTAGCGCTGACCGCCGCTGACCTTGATCTCCGTAATCTGAACTCATCCGGAACGTACCGGGAACGAGACAAGGAGATACACCATGCGCAAGACTCTTATCGCTCTGATGTTCGCTGCCGCTCTGCCAACCGTTGCCATGGCCATGCCGCAAGATGGCGGCCCGATGGGTGGCCCGCTCGACGGCCCACGCCACGGCGGTCAGATGCACGGCATGCACGGCAAAGGCCCGTACAGCCAACTCGACCTGTCCCGCGAACAGCGTGAGCAGATTCGCAAGATCATGGGCGAGCAGATGCACGAGCGTAAGCAAGTGGTCGACAAGTACCTGGAAAAACTCTCGCCAGCGGATCAGAAAGCCCTGAAAGACGAGATGGCCGCCAACCACAAGAAAGGCGAGGCCGATGTTCGTGCGGTGCTGAAGCCGGATCAACAGAAGAAATTCGACGAGATCCAGAAAAAACAGGCTGAACGCCGTGCCGAATGGGCCGAGTTCAAGGCGTGGAAAGCGCAACAGCCGCAAAAAGCGCAATAATGTTCTGACCATGGCCCAACGGCTAACCCCGTTGGGCCTTTTTGCACTTGCCCCTGTAGGAGCTGCGGCACGCTGCGATCTTTTGACTGTGGGACGCAGAGCGTCCCCGGCTGCATTCCCACGCAGAGCGTGGGAACGATCAGATCGCAGCGTGCCGCAGCTCCTACAGTGGTTTATGTTTGATTGAGGATTTTCTGTGCGTTCATTGTTCTGGCGTATTCTCGCGAGCTTCTGGCTGGCCATCGCATTGGTGGCCGGGTTGTCGATTCTGCTCGGGCATATGCTCAATCAGGACGCGTGGATCCTCAGCCGCCATCCGGGCCTCAACACCTTGGCCGGCGACTGGACGCAAACCTACGAAGCCCAGGGCGAGGAAGCAGCTCAGGACATCCTCGAACAACGCAAACGTCAATATCACATCGACGTCCAGGTGCTGAACGAATCCGGCGATCCGGTCGTACGCGGCACCTTCCCGCGCCGCGCCGCCGCCTTCGAAGCCCGACAGAACAACGATGACCGCCGCCTGCCATGGCACCGCCTCACAGACGAATTCACCAGCGAAAAAACCGGCGACACCTACCTGTTCATCTACCGCATCCCGCACCCGGAACTCGACGCCTGGCACCGCGAAAGCCTGCTTTGGCCGCTGAGTGCGTTGGGCATCGCGCTGGTCGTACTGACCCTGTTCAGCCTGCTGGTAACTTTCTCCATCACCCGCCCGCTCAGTCGATTACGCGGCGCGGTGCATGATCTGGGGCAGACCACCTATCAGCAAAACAGCCTGGCCAAACTGGCCAACCGCCGCGATGAATTCGGCGTACTCGCCACCGACTTCAACCGCATGGGCGCGCGCTTGCAAAGCCTGATCGGCAGCCAGCGCCAGTTGCTGCGCGACGTTTCCCACGAATTACGTTCACCACTGGCGCGGCTGCGCATTGCTTTGGCGCTGGCCGAACGGGCCAATCCGGAAGAACGCGAAAAGCTTTGGCCGCGCCTGACCCGCGAGTGCGACCGCCTCGAAGCGTTGATCAGCGAGATTCTGGTGTTGGCACGGGTCGATGCAGACAACGCCAGTGCGGAAGACGTGGATTTGAATGCGCTGCTCGGCACTTTGCAGAAGGACGCGAAACTCGGTTCGCCCGAGCAGACAGTGCGTCTGGACGTTGAACCGAATCTGCAACTCAAAGGTTGGCCGACGATGATTGAGCGGGCCGTCGATAATCTTCTGCGTAATGCTCAGCGTTTCAACCCGGAGGGGCAGGCGATTGAAATGCAGGCGTCACGTCAGGGCGAGAAAATTATTGTGAGCGTGCGCGACCATGGGCCGGGAGTGCAGGCCGAACATTTGAGTCAGTTGGGTGAACCGTTCTATCGGGCACCGGGGCAGACGGCGGCGGGACATGGCTTGGGACTGGCGATTGCACGCAGGGCGGCGGAACGGCATGGCGGGAGTTTGACGTTGGCCAATCATCCGCAGGGCGGGTTTATTGCCAGTCTGGAATTGCCGCTGGTGCCGGGAGCGGTGGTGCAACTTTAAGAGCCTAAAAGCTACCCTCACCCCAGCCCTCTCCCGGAGGGAGAGGGGGCCGACCGCGGTGTCTGGTGTCATGCATCGACCTGAAACACTGCGTTGATTATGGATTCTGAACCGTAATTAACTCCGGATTCAGCCGAGCACTTTCAGGTCGGCGCACCCCAACAGCATCCCCCAATCAGTCCCCTCTCCCTCGGGGAGAGGGCTAGGGTGAGGGGCTCTTCGCTTTACGCCTGACCGGGCCAGGCGCTGACAAACTCGGCCAGATCAACCTTCTCCGCCACACGCGGTTCTTTCTGCGGGGTGCCGAGGTACAAGAACGCAATCACCTCTTCACCCTCAACCAAACCCAAACCCTGCGCCACGTGCCGGGAATACGCCAAATCCCCGGTGCGCCACACCGCGCCAATCCCCTGCGCATACGCCGCCAGCAAAATCCCGTGCGCCGCACACCCGGCGGCGAGCAATTGCTCAGCTTTCGGATACTTCACGTGTTCCTGCAATTTAGCGATCACCACAACCACCAACGGCGCTCGCAGCGGGCCGTTGCGGGCCTTGTCGATCATCGGTTCGGTGACTTCGCCTTCTTGCTGCTGCGCCGCTTCGGCCAACAACTCGCCCATTTGCTCGCGCGCCGCGCCTTCGACGGTCAGGAAGCGATACGGCTGCAAATGCCCGTGATCCGGCGCACGCAAGGCTGCACCAAACAAGGCTTCGCGCTGTTCGGCAGTAGGGGCCGGTTCGACCAGTCGTGGAACGGAAACACGGTTGAGCAACGCGTCGAGAGCCTGCATCGGCCACCTCCTGAAAAATATGTGCGGCTATTCTAGCTGTAACTGCCAACAGGATGCCGGTTTACATGCCCTGCCTCGCAGGTAGAATGGCGCCCTCCCCACCACAGCCCGAGCGGACTTCATGGCGTTGCCGACCTTACGGATCATTGGTTTCATCATCGGCATCTTCCTGATCACGCTGGCTGTTGCCATGGTCGTGCCCATGGCCACCTTGGTGATTTTCGATCGCACCAGCGATCTGCCGTCGTTCCTCTGGGCGAGCATGATCACCTTCGTCGCCGGCCTCGCGCTGGTGATTCCGGGTCGGCCCGAACACATTCATTTGCGCCCGCGTGACATGTATTTGCTCACCGTCAGCAGTTGGCTGGTGGTGTGTATCTTCGCCGCGCTGCCGTTTCTGCTGACCCAGCACATCAGCTACACCGACTCGTTTTTCGAAAGCATGTCCGGGATCACCGCCACCGGTTCGACCGTGCTCAATCATCTCGACGACATGTCCCCCGGCATCCTGATGTGGCGCTCGTTGCTGCACTGGATCGGCGGCATCGGCTTTATCGGTATGGCGGTGGCAATTCTGCCGCTGTTGCGCATCGGTGGCATGCGCCTGTTCCAGACCGAATCGTCCGACCGTTCGGAGAAGGTCATGCCGCGCTCGCACATGGTGGCGCGCCTGATCGTGGCGGCGTACGTCGGCATCACCATTGTCGGCAGCCTCGCGTTCTGGTGGGCCGGGATGAGCCCGTTCGATGCGATCAATCACGCGATGTCGGCGATTTCCACCGGCGGTTTCTCGACCTCCGACCAGTCGCTGGCCAAGTGGACGCAACCGGCGGTGCACTGGGTTGCGGTGGTGATCATGATTCTCGGCAGCCTGCCGTTCACCCTGTACGTGGCGACCATGCGCGGCAACCGCAAGGCGTTGATCCGCGATCAGCAGGTGCAGGGTTTGCTGGGGATGTTGCTGGTGACGTGGCTGGTGCTTGGCACCTGGTATTGGTGGACGACCAACCTGCATTGGCTGGACGCGCTGCGCCACGTAGCGCTGAACGTGACCTCGGTGGTCACCACCACTGGTTTCGCCCTCGGCGACTACAGCCTGTGGGGCAACTTCTCGCTGATGCTGTTTTTCTATCTGGGTTTTGTCGGCGGCTGTTCCGGCTCAACGGCGGGCGGGATCAAGATTTTCCGTTTCCAGGTTGCCTACATCCTGCTCAAGGCCAACCTTAATCAGCTGATTCACCCGCGCGCGGTGATCAAGCAGAAGTACAACGGTCACCGTCTCGACGAAGAGATCGTGCGTTCGATTCTGACCTTTTCGTTCTTCTTCGCCATCACCATCTGCGTGATCGCCCTGCTGCTATCGCTGCTTGGCGTCGACTGGATGACCGCGCTGACCGGCGCTGCCAGCACCGTGTCCGGCGTTGGCCCGGGCCTGGGCGAGACCATTGGCCCGGCGGGTAACTTTGCCACCCTGCCGGATGCGGCGAAGTGGATCCTGTCGTTCGGCATGCTGCTCGGCCGACTCGAGATCATTACTGTGTTTGTGCTGTGTATTCCGGCATTTTGGCGTCATTGACCGCGTTCGGCGCCTGCAACAGCCGCGCCCGGTAATCGCCGGGCGTGGTGTCGAACCAGCGGCGGAAGGCGCGGAAGAAGTTGCTCGGGTCAGCGAAGCCCAACAGATAAGCGATTTCCAACAAGGTCATGCTCGGTTGCGCCAAATACTGCTCGGCCAGTTCGCGACGGGTGTCATCGAGCAACTGCTGAAAACTCGTCCCCTCCTCCTGCAACCGCCGCTGCAATGTGCGCTGAGATAAATGCAGAGTTTGCGCCACGGTGTCGCGCTTCGGCTCGCCTTGCGGGAGTAAACGGCACAGCACCTGCCGTGCCTTGTGCGTGACCCGGCTCTCGGAAAACCGCGCCAGATATTCCCCGGCAAAACGATCGTGCAGCAGCGCCATCGCCTCGTTGGCGGTGGGCAGCGGCGCTTCCATGTCGGCGCGTTCGAAGATCAGCGCATCGTACGGTGCGTTGAACACCAACGGCGCGTGAAAGGCTTGTTTATACGGTTCGAGATCGGCGGGTTGAGCGCCCTGCACCAGCACCTTGACCGGGTGCAGCGTACGCCCGCTCAACCAGCCGCACAGGCCCAATGCACAGGCCAGCGAGGCTTCAGCGCTTTGTCGGGTCGGCGGCAGATGATCGCCATGCACAGTCAGAATCAGCGCATAGCCTTCTTCGAGCAGACGAAAACTCAGGTCGGCACTTTCGGCGATGATCCGCTGATAGCGCACCAGCCGTTGAAAGCCTTCAGCCAGCGTATTGCTCGACATCAGCGCGTAACCGGCGACATGAAACGATGCCGGTCGCACCACTTTGCCCATGTTCAGGCCGATCGCCGGATTACCGGACAGCTCGACCGCCCGTTGCCAGAGCCGGGTCATGGAATCTTGCGGAAAGCGCGCATCCGGATCATCCAGAGCCGTGTAATCGAGCCCCAGTTGCTTGAACAGAACCCGGCAATCCAGGCCGTCCATCTCCAATGCTTTGACAATCCCCATCGCCCAGCTTGCAGAAGTCGTTCGTTCGCTCATGGCGTTTTTCTTTTACATGATGGGCCGCATGTTACGGCCTGATTTGCGAAGGATACTAAAGTGGCGCCGATTGTCACTGGCCCACGCCAATGATCACTCTAGACTCAAATAAGCTACCCGCAGAACAACTCGTCGCCAGAACAATAACCACAGAGAACGCGGTCGTGGAAAACATCAAGCAATTCAACAGCTTCGCTGAGTTCTATCCGTATTACCTCAGTGAGCACAACAACAGCACCTGCCGGCGTCTGCATTTCATCGGTACAACGCTGGTTATTTTCATTCTGGCGATGACCATCGCCAAAGGCGCCTGGCTGCTGTTATTGGCCGTGCCATTGGCGGGGTACAGCTTTGCCTGGATCGGGCATTTCTTTTTCGAGAAGAACCGGCCGGCGACTTTCCAGCATCCGCTGTACAGCCTGCTCGGCGATTTCGTCATGTACCGCGACATGATTCTGGGTCGCGTGGCGTTCTAAACAATAAGAAACACGAGGTTTGCCGATGAATGCCAATGCCCGTTTCACCCATATGAAGGATGGCACGCAGGAAGACTGGGCGATCATCGCCTCGGACTTCAGCGCCTACGCCAAACAATTGCCCTCGCGGATCATGGCTCACCTGAAACTGCTTGAAGGCGACTTCGGCGGCTTCCCGGTGGATCGCTTGACCCACTCGCTGCAAACCGCAACCCGCGCCTTTCGTGATGGTCGCGACGAGGAATACGTGGTCTGCGCGTTGCTGCATGACATTGGCGACACTCTGGGTTCGTACAACCATCCGGACATTGCGGCGGCGATTCTCAAGCCGTTCGTCAGTGCTGATAACTTGTGGATGGTGGAGAAACACGGGGTGTTTCAGGGCTACTACTTCTTTCATCATTTGGGCATGGATCGGCATTTGCGCGAGCAGTTCGCCGGGCATCCGCAGTATCAGGCGACGGCCGAGTTTTGCGCCAAGTACGATGCGGCGGCGTTTGATCCGGCGTATGACACGCTGCCGTTGAGCTTTTTTGAACCGATGATGGAGCGGTTGTTTGCGCAGCCGAAGAACTCCATTTACAAGGCGGCGATGGAAGAACATAGCCCCGCCTAAGATCAAAAGATCGCAGCCTTCGGCAGCTCCTACACAGGTCTCATGTAGGAGCTGCCGAAGGCTGCGATCTTTTGCATTTAAGCGAGTTCGGCGACTTTGGCCGCTTTTAGCTCCGCCTCTCGCGCCTGCGCATCCGCCAGCCGGTACAACTCGATCGTGCCATCCCAATGCTCGATCAGCGCCGTACACGACTCCACCCAATCGCCGCAGTTGAGGTAATCCACCTCGCCGACCTTACGAATCTCGGCATGGTGAATGTGCCCGCAGACCACCCCGTGCAACCCGCGCTTCACGCACTCATGGGCGATGGCTTCTTCGAAGTCACTGATAAAACTCACCGCCGTCTTCACCTTGTGCTTCAGGTACGCCGACAGCGACCAGTAACCGTAGCCATAACGCGCACGCCAATGGTTGAGCCAGCGATTCAGGGTCAGGGTAAATTCGTAGGCCGAATCGCCGAGGAAGGCCAGCCAGCGGTGATATCGGGTGATCACATCAAACTGATCGCCGTGAATCACCAGCAGATGCCGACCGTCCGCGGTGACGTGCACCGCTTCGTCGACCAATTGAATATTGCCCAGAATCAGCTTCGAGTAACGGCGCAAGAACTCGTCGTGATTGCCAGTGACGTAAATCACTTCGGTGCCGCGCTTGCTCATGGTCAGCAATCGACGAATCACGTTGGTGTGCGCTTGCGGCCAGTACATGCCGCCGCGCAGTTTCCAGCCGTCGATGATGTCGCCGACCAGATACACCTTGTCGGCGTGGTAGCCCTTGAGGAACGTTGACAAGTGCTCGGCCTGGCAATCGCGCGTGCCCAGGTGCACGTCGGAGATCCACAGGGTTCGCACCCGTTGTTTGCGGCTGGGTCTGGCGAGCTCGGCGCTGGTCATGGGCAACCCTCTGCGATGTTTTCGCCACTCTGCGCGCATCCGGTGAATCGACCATGACAAGCGCGAGTCAGTCCTGTGACAGCGCACACAGCGCCCGCCGGTGTAGACTGCAGGCCTGCCCGGAGACTTGTTTATGCGCCCGATTCTCACCCTGCGTCAGTACACCCGCGATCTGATCGTCCACAGCCACGAGCACGCCCAACTGGTGTTCGGGCTGTCCGGCGCGCTGGACTTCGAGGTCGAGGGCCGTGGCAGTCAGGTGCGTCAGCAAAGTTTTGTGGTGATCCCTTCGGGTGCGCACCACGCGTGCGGCAGTCCCGATGGCAGCCGCTGTCTGGTGATGGACATTCCTGACGGGCAATGGCTGGTGGATTCGTTGGGTGAACATGCCGAGACCAGCCGCCGTTTGCTCGATCAGCCTGCGCGTTTGTCGCTGGATTCCGGGCAGAGTCAGTTGGTCAGTTGGCTGGCGAACAGCCCGGTCAGCGATCCGTTGATCGCGCAGCAAGGCTCGGTATTGCTGCTGGCCAGTCTCAATCATGCGAAACCGGCCGAACTGACTGCCCGCCGTTTGCCTTATGCGGCGCTGGATGCGCACATCGAGCAGAACGCGGCTTATCCGCTGCAAGTTGCCGATCTGGCGCGGGTTGCCGGGCTGTCGAGTGCGCGGCTGCATGCGCGGTTTATGGCGGAGTGCGGGCAGACGCCGATGGATTACATGCGCAGTCGACGCCTGCATCTGGCGGTGCAAATGTTGCGCGACACGGTGTTGCCGATGGGCGAGATTGCCAGCCGCGTCGGTTACAGCTCGCAGAGTGCCTTCTCGGCCGCCGTCCTGCGCGAGTTCGGCTCATCACCCGGCCAGCTTCGGCGCGATTCCGGCGACAAAAGACGATAGTCCGCCGACAGACTTACTGATCTCCACACGCTTAAATGTGATCGTTCCCACGCTCTGCGTGGGAATGCAGCCCGTGACGCTCCGCGTCACTGGACGCAGAGCGTCCCTAGAGGCGTTACCACGCAGAGCGTGGGAACGATCAATGCATCACAACGAATCGTGTCTGGATTAAGGATTGCAATGACCCCGCGTACCGCCCTCGGCGCTCTGCACATTGGTGCTTTGATGTTTGGCCTGACCGGTGTGTTCGGCAAACTCGCTGCCGCCTCCCCCGCCGTGATCGTTTTCGGCCGCGCCGCTTTTGCCGTGCTCGCTCTGGCGTTTTTTGCCCGTTTCGCCAGCCAGCATGGCTGGCGAAAACTCGAGGCCGTGGACTGGCGTCGACTGATCCTCAGCGGCGTATTGCTGGCCGGGCATTGGGTGAGTTTCTTCATTTCGGTGAAAGTCGCCGGCGTGGCCATCGCGACCTTGGGCTTCGCCAGTTTCCCGGCATTCACGGTGATTCTTGAAGGGCTGATCTTCCGTGAACGCATCCGCACCAACGAGATTGTGCTGGTGGTGCTGGTCAGCGTCGGCCTGATTCTGGTGACTCCGGCGTTCGATCTGGGCAGCGGCGCCACCGTTGGTTTGCTCTGGTCGGTGCTGTCGGGGCTGCTGTTCTCCTTGCTGTCGCTGACCAACCGCGCCAGCTCCGGACGCATTCCGGCGGTACAGGCGGCGCTGTGTCAAAACGTGGTGGTGGCGCTGTGTCTGCTGCCGGTCGCGGCGCCGCAATTGAGCGAAGTGCGCGCGCTGGACTGGTTGTGGATCGCCCTGCTCGGCGTGTTCTGCACCGGCGTCGCTCACAGCCTGTTCGTGGCCAGTCTGGCGGTGATCAAGGCGCGCACCGCCGCGGTGGTGTTCGCGATGGAGCCGGTCTACGGCATCACCGTCGCCTCGCTGCTGTTCAATGAAAACCCGACGCCGAAGATGTTGATCGGCGGCGCGCTGATCATTGTCGCCATCGTCGTCTCGGCGCGGATGTCAGGCAATGCCGACAAGAAAACCGTCGCCGCCGAGGCCGCGTCTCACTGAGTGCGATCGTTGTGGCCGAGGTCGCGGTCAGGATCGATCTGATCGCGCACCCGCTGCTTCAGCACCTTGGCTTCCGGAAAACCGCCGTCGGCCTTGCGTTCCCAGATCTGCACGCCAGCGCAGGTGATCTGAAACACCCCGCCAGTGCCCGGCACCAACGAGACTTTGCCGAGATCGTCGCCGAAGGTGCTGAGCAACTCCTGCGCCAGCCACGCGGCGCGCAACAGCCATTGGCATTGCGTGCAATAAGTGATGACAACTTCTGCTTTTCCGACAGTCATGTTCGCGACAACTCCTGAGACAGAGGGCGCCGCTATAATAGCCGGCTTTACCGCTTGCCCCGAGACTCACAATGCGCCGTCTGCTGTTCTGCCTGCTGCTTGGTTTTCTGCCCCTCTTCGTCCATGCCACTGAAGCGCCGCGCCCGAAAATCGGTCTGGTGCTGTCCGGCGGCGCCGCGCGCGGGCTGGCGCACATCGGCGTGCTCAAGGCTTTGGAAGAGCAAGGCATCAAGATCGATGCGATCGCCGGCACCAGCATGGGTGCGGTGGTCGGCGGCCTGTACGCCTCGGGTTACAAGATCGACGAGCTGGAAAAACTCGCGCTGAACATCGACTGGCAAGCCGCGCTGTCCGACGCGCCACCGCGTGAAGACGTGCCGTTTCGACGCAAGCAGGACGACCGCGATTTTCTGGTGAAACAGAAACTCAGCTTTCGCGACGACGGCAGCCTCGGCCTGCCATTGGGCGTGATTCAAGGGCAAAACCTCTCGTTGCTGCTGGAAAGTCTGTTGGCGCACACCAGTGATACCCGCGATTTCGACAAACTGCCGATCCCGTTCCGCGCCGTGGCCACCGACATCGCCAACGGTGAAAAAGTGGTCTTCCGCAAAGGCCATCTGCCGCAGGTGATTCGCGCGAGCATGTCGATCCCCGCTGTGTTCGCGCCGGTCGAACTCGATGGCCGGTTGCTGGTGGACGGCGGCATGACCGACAACATTCCGCTCGATGTGGCGCGGGAAATGGGCGTCGACATCGCCATCGTCGTCGACATCGGTACGCCGCTGCGCAACCGCAAACAACTGACCACCGTGGTCGACGTGCTCAATCAGTCGATCACCCTGATGACCCGGCGCAACTCGGAAGAACAACTCGCCGCGCTGCACGCCGATGACGTTTTGATTCAGCCGGCACTGGCCGCCTTCGGCGTCACCGATTTCGGCAAGGCCCAGGAAATGATCGAAGCCGGTTACCGCGCGACCAAAGCCCTCGACGCCCGCCTCGCACAGCTCAAACCGAGTGAATCCCAGGACGCCGAACTCAACGCCGCCCGCTCGCCGGGCCAGCGCACGCCGGTCATCACCGCCATTCGTGTGGAGAACGATTCGAAAGTCGATGATGACGTGATCCGCTACTACATCCGTCAACCCATCGGCGAACCGCTGGATCTGGGCCGACTGCATTCGGACATGGGCACCTTGTACGGCCTCGATTACTTCGAGCAGGTGCAATACCGCGTGGTGCACAAAGGCCCGGATCACACCCTGGTGATCAGCGCGCGCGGCAAACGCAGCGGCACCGATTACCTGCGCGTCGGCCTCAATCTGTCGGATGACATGCGCGGCGACAGCGCCTTCAACCTCGGCGCCAGCTACCGCGTCAACGGCATCAACCGTCTCGGCGCGGAATGGCTGACGCGTGCGCAGATCGGCGACAAACAAGAGTTGTACACCGAGTTCTATCAGCCGCTGGACGTCGGTTCGCGCTACTTCGTCGCCCCGTATGCATCGTTCGAAGCGCAGAACGTCGAGTCGATTCTCGATAACGATCCGATCGCGCAATACCGCGTCGAGCGCTACGGTTTCGGCCTCAACCTCGGTCGGCAGATCGGCAACAACGGCGAAGTGCGTTTCGGCGTTGGCGAAGCGTGGGGCAAGGCCGATGTGCGCATTGGCGATCAGGATCTGCCGAGCGAAAGCTTCAACGAAGGCTTCTACTCGTTGAAGTACTCGTATGACTCGCTGGACAACGTTTACTACCCTCACGAAGGCAAGGACATCAGCCTGACGCTGACGCAATTCGAACCGAGCCTGGGCTCGGATACACGTTACCGGCAGTGGGATTTCAAAATCGACAAAGCCATGAGTCATGGCCCCGACACGTTGATCCTTGGCGGTCGTTACGGGCGCACGCTGGACGACGCCAATGTGGTGACATCGAGCTTCCTGCTCGGCGGCGCGCGGCAGTTGTCGGGGTTCCGGGAAGATGCGATTTCCGGGCAGAACGTCAGCCTGATGCGTGCCGTGTATTTCCGCCGTCTGACGCCGCGTTCGTACTTGCCGCTGGACTTCCCGCTGTACGCCGGTGCTTCGCTGGAGCGTGGGCGGGCGTGGAACAATGACAATGAGTTCGACAGTGGTTACATCAATGCGGCGAGTGTGTTTATCGGGTTTGACACGCCGCTGGGGCCGTTGAATTTCACGTATGGGTTGAATGATGCGGATGAGCAGGCGGTTTATCTGAATCTTGGGCAGACTTTTTGATTAGCGTTGTCTGATCTGGCGCCATCGCGAGCAGGCTCACTCCTACATTTGAATTGCGAACACAATTCAAATGTAGGAGTGAGCCTGCTCGCGATAGCGTCAGTACATTCACCGCCTCGCTCAAATCAGCGAATCCCGGCTAACAACGTCCGCGCCGTCTGCTTTAGTGGTTCATCGCCCTCTTTGAGCAATTCATTAAGCAACGCAATCGCACTGTCGATATCGCCGTCATCAATGCAGTTCTGCGCCTGCTCAAGCTTGCCGGCGCCCTCCTCCATTTCAGGCTCTGACAGCTGCAAATCCAGCGGCTCCAGCGTCAACGCCTGCGAATCACCAAACTCATTGAGGAAGTCATCATCCAGCGGCTGCGCATCCGGCTCGGGAATCCATTCCAGCTCCGACTCCTCCGACAATGGCTGAACCGGCGCTGGAGAGTTGTCCTGCAGATCCCAACTGGAATCCATCGACAGCTCGCCCAGATTCAATTCGAAATCATCCACCGGCGGCGTGGGTTCGGGCTGAGCGGCAGCGATCGGTGCGGCCACCAGAACCGGCGCAACATTCGTCAGCTTCGGATGCCGATCGCGAACTGCCTGCAATTCGTGTTCATCGACTCCAAGCTGTCGCAAGTGGTTTTCCTGTTGCTCGTACGCGGCGTTATCGCCTTGGCGCCCTAAAACTTCGAGCAGTTGCACCCCGAGGTCGATGCGTTCCGGTTCCTTGGCCAAGGCATCGCGCAGTAAGCCGACGGCCTCGCCGAGCCGGCCGTACGCCAGATAAATGCCCACCGCTTCCAACACATCGCCTGCTGCGGGTTCTTCGCGGTGTTCGGCTGAGGCGTGGTGTCTGAATGAATCGGGACTCTGCGTTTCCTCCGTGTCGGGCTCGATGCCAAGTGGCAGCGCCGGCGCGGCAACGGTTTGCGTTTGTTGGCGACGGCGCACGATCAACCCGCCAATCAGCGCGACCAACAACAGCACTAATCCGCCGAGCAGCAGCCAGTTGGGCGAATCATCTTCCGTAGCGACTGGCGCAATTACCGGAGCGGGTGCTGCCGTCACAGCTGGCGGCGGTTTCTGCAGCTCGGCCAGACGCGTCTGCAATTCGCCCATTTGTTTTTTGCCGTCGGTGATCAGCGCCTGTTGCTCCTGCAACTTGGCGTTTTGCTCTTCGATGGTTTTTTGCAATTGCTGGTTGAGCAACACGCTGGCGGCTAACTGTTCAGCGACTGCATCGTTGGCCGGTGCGGCCGGGGCTGGTGGGGGCGGAGCAGTTTCGCGCTTGCCCTGCGCGGCCTGAACCGGCGCAGTCGCAGGCTCGACAATCGGAAACGCAGAAGACTGCGCGCGGGGATCCGGCTCATCAGTGGCCGGCTCGATTCCCGGCGTACCCGGCGGATCAATCAGCACCGTGTATTCGCGCAGCAATCGGCCGTTGGGCTGATTGAGCTGCACGAGGAAATTGAGGAAGGGTTCGTTAACCGGTTTGCTGGACGTCACCCGGATCATCTGGCGATTGCCATGCAGGATCGGGATGAACTTGAGGTCGTTGAGGAAGAACACCCGCTCGACCCCGGCCTCAGCGAACTCATCCGCCGTCGCCAGGCGCACGGACAGATCGTTTTGTGTCAGCCCACCAACATCCACCAACGCGATGTCGGCCTTGAGCGGCTGATTGAGGCTTGAATGAATCGTAATGTCACCCAGCCCCAACGCCATCGACCACGTCGAGTAACTGAATAGCCCAGCCAGCAGCAGCCATTTGCCGCCACTGCGCCGTATCACGTGCCAACTTGCGAGCATGAGCATCCCTTAAATAAGCAAAACCGACTTCTATGCGTTCGCACATCCGGTACGAACACGATATTGCCCAGTAGTTCTTATAGTCGGCTCAGTGCGATCTCTCAAAAAATCGGCACAGGGTTGTGCCTCAAGATTTTTCCAGGTTGGTCAGAATGTGCGCGTGGACGCGCATGCACACCTTCAAATCCGCCTCGTCGACGCCTTCGAACAATTCGTGGCGCAACTGCGTGGCAATAGTTTCAATTTGTTCGATGAGCGGCAGCGCGGGGGCGCAAAGGACGATTTTTTTCGCCCGACGGTCTTCCATCACGGACTGCCGTTGCACCAGGCCCTGGCTTTCCAGACTATCGAGCAAGCGCGCGAGGGTCGGCCCTTCAACGCCGACGCTCTGCGCCAGCTCACGTTGGGTCGGCGCCTCTTCAAAACGCGCCAGATGCAGCAGCACCAGCCAGCGCGCCTGGGACAGGCCCAGCCCGGCGAGACGGCGATCCAGTTCGGCGCGCCAGCCACGGGACATCTGGGCCAGCTGCATGCCAAAGCGGTGTTGATCGGTTAACGGCATAAAACACTCACGGTTAGTCTGAAAAATAAGGAATTTCTAATTATTAGCCAGCTAAGCATGAGCTGCAGTTATAGGCAAGAGTCGCTCTGTACTGAATCGTTACATCTTGAAGCCCCTCACCCTAGCCCTCTCCCGGAGGGAGAGGGGACTGAATGGGGGATGCGCGGGAGGTACGCCGACTTGAATGGGCTTTGCTGAATCCAAAATTGGAAAGCCCTCACCCTAGCCCTCTCCCGGAGGGAGAGGGAACTGAATGGGGGATATTGGGGAATTACGCCGACGTGATAGCTCAGCGTTGAATCCATAATCGACTGGGATCTTCAGATCGATGTATGGCGCAAGACACCTCGGTCGGCCCCCTCTCCCTCTGGGAGAGGGCTGGGCGGGCGGCGTTCCGATGAGGGCCTGCAGCAAATTACATCTCAAATTCCGACTGCAACGCCGCCCGAACGCAATACAGCACGCCTTCCGGAACCCGCCCGGCAAACAATTCGGCAATCTCAGCGACCGACGGCAACTCCCCCTCACCATCAAGAAACGCATCCTGCACTTCACCCATCAGCTCTTCAGGCAGATCCAGCGCCTGTTCCAGCGACAACTGCTGCTTGCCAATCGCTTCAGCGAGCATGGTGTAAACGTTCTTCTCCGAACATTGCAACTGACCGGCAATCTGCAACGGCGTCATACCCGCCCGAGCCAGTGTAATCAGCTCATGGCGCACATCGGCCACGACTTTCGGCGCCTCGACCTCACCGCCGAGTACTTCGAGGAAGGCATCGCCGTAACGCTCAAGTTTGCGCGCACCAACACCGCTGACCCGGGCCATTTCCGCCAGCGAGGTCGGTTGGCTGCGGAGCATTTCCAGCAACGTCGAATCCGGGAAAATAACGTACGGCGGCACGCCATGTTCTTCGGCGAGTTTGCGCCGCAACGCACGCAGGGCTTCCCACTGTTCGCGCTCTTCGCCGCGCACCAGTTGACTGGCCGGGCTCTTGCTGCCGCTTTTGGCGGTGACTTGCGGCTTGAGGTCGCGGCGCAGCTCCAGGCTCACTTCGCCTTTAAGCAATGGTCGGCAACTGTCGTTCAATCGCAGCCCGCCATAACCTTCGTGATCGACATCCGCCAGACCCCGCGCCACCAACTGACGGAACAACGAGCGCCATTCGCTCTCGCTCAACGCCTTGCCAACGCCCCACACCGACAGATGCTGATGACCGAAGCTGCGGATTTTTTCGTTGTCCTTGCCCAGCAGCACATCGACCAAATGACCGACACCATAACGTTGACCGGTACGGAAAATTGCCGACAACGCCTGTCGCGCAGGCTCGGTGGCGTCCCACGTCTGCACGCCATCGACGCAGTTATCGCAGTGGCCGCACGGCTCGGGCATGTCTTCGTCGAAATACGCCAGCAAGGTCTGACGACGGCAGCGGGTTTCTTCGCAGAGCGAGAGCATCGCGTCGAGTTTGTGCTGCTCCAGACGCTTGTGGCGCTCGTCGCCTTCGGAGTTTTGCAGCATCTGCTTGAGCATCACCACGTCTTGCAGACCGTAGGCCATCCACGCGTCCGCCGGCAGACCGTCCCGGCCGCCGCGACCGGTTTCCTGGTAATACGCCTCAAGGGATTTCGGCAGATCGAGGTGCGCAACGAAGCGCACGTTGGGCTTGTCGATGCCCATGCCGAACGCCACGGTGGCGACCATGATCAGGCCTTCCTCATTAAGGAAGCGCTTCTGGTTGAAGGCACGCAAATCATTGGGCAGACCGGCGTGATACGGCAGCGCCGGGAAACCCTGCTCGCTCAAGAACGTCGCGACCTCTTCAACTTTCTTGCGCGACAGGCAATAGACGATGCCGGCGTCGCTGCGTCGCTCGGCCAAAAACGCCAACAACTGCTTGCGCGGCTGCTCTTTCGGCACGATGCGGTAAAAAATGTTCGGACGGTCGAAGCTCGACAGGAAACGCTCGGCGTTCTGCAGGTGCAGACGCGTGACGATTTCTTCGCGGGTACGTTTGTCGGCGGTGGCGGTCAGGGCGATGCGCGGCACATCGGGAAACAGTTCCGCCAGTTGACCGAGTTGCAGGTATTCCGGACGGAAATCGTGGCCCCATTGCGACACGCAGTGCGCTTCGTCGATGGCGAACAACGCGATGTCCAGGCTTTGCAGGAACGACAGCATGCGCGGTTGCACCAGACGCTCGGGCGCCAGGTACAACATTTTCACTTCACCACGTTTGATTCGTGCGGCGAGGTCGCGCTGCTGTTCGGCGCTCAGTGTCGAGTTCAACGCCGCCGCAGCGACGCCCAGCTCTTCAAGAGTGGCGACCTGGTCGTCCATCAACGCGATCAGCGGCGAGACCACTACCGCCAGGCCTTCGCGCAACAGCGCCGGCACCTGGAAGCACAGGGATTTGCCGCCACCGGTAGGCATCAGAACCAGTGCGTCACCGCCGCTGGCCACGCGCTCAATGATTGCACCCTGACGGCCACGAAAACTGTCGTAGCCGAAGATGTCCTTGAGGACGCGTTGAGCCTGTTCGAGCATAGAAACTCCAAAAATCACAAAAACATCCCTGCAAGGCTGGTTCATGACGGGCAAAGCTGCACCGCTGAATCGTAAGAACGCATTGCATGACGGCCGCAATGCGGGCAGGGATCGCAAAACGCGGCAGTATACCCGAGGCCTTCCCTGCACAGGGCGACACCCGTCGATACAATCTGCGATGCGCCCCTGTCTCCTGTAGGAGCTGCCGAAGGCTGCGATCTTTTGATGTGGTTTTTAAAAGATCAAAAGATCGCAGCCTTCGGCAGCTCCTACAGGGGATTAGGTTGTTCTGCCCGGCAAATCTGCCGTGCGGCTGGCTTGAGCGCGCAAGAAGGCCTAGAATTCCCGCATTGTTTATTCCCCCAAGGTAGCCCCGTAATGTCCTTCGCTGAGCAACTAACCCGCCTGCAAGTCTTCCTCGACGCCGACGAGCTGCACGACGAGGCGCTGGATTACGTGGCCGCTCACGGCTACCTGACCGCCCTGTCGATCTGCTCGGACGTCGTGCCGGATCGCGAGTGGATCGACGCGCTGTTCGCCGAAGAGCCGCACTACAGCGGTGAAGCCCAGCGCGAAGAAATCGAAGCCACGCTGATCGGCCTCAAGGCGCACATCGCCCGTCAACTGGCGTCGGATGAAGAATTCGAGCTGCCGTGCGAACTGGATCTGGGTGAAGATCCGGACGATTCCGAACTGCGCGGCTGGTGCATCGGTTTCATGGAAGGCGTGTTCCTGCGCGAAGCCGCCTGGTTCGAAACCGCTGAAGAAGAAGTCAGCGAAATGCTTCTGCCGATCATGGTCGGTTCGGGCCTGTTCGACGAACAGCCTGAGTTCGAAGACATCGCCAAAGACGCCAACCTGATGGACGACATGATCGTGCAGATCCCGGAAGCCCTGACCGCGCTGTACTTGCTGTGCCAGGCGCCAGACGAAAAACCGGCGATCCTCAAGCCACGTCACCACTAAGATCCGGCCTATGGACAACCCCATAGGCAACCGCTCCCTGATGCTGCGCTACATCCTGCTGGCCATCGGCTGGCTCAGCGTGGCATTGGGGGTGATCGGTATTTTCCTGCCTGTTCTCCCGACCACGCCTTTCCTGCTGCTGGCCGCCGCGTGCTTCGCCCGCAGTTCGCCGCGTTTCTATCGCTGGCTGGTCGAGCATCCCCGGCTCGGGCCATGGATTCGCGACTATCTCGAAGGCAACGGCATTCCGCTCAAGGGCAAGGTCTACGCGATCGGGCTGATGTGGGCGAGCATTCTGTTCTCGTGTTATCTGGTGCCAATGCCGTGGGCGCGCGGGTTTATGTTGACCAGTGCGGTGTTGGTGACGGTTTATATTTTGCGACAGAAGACGCGGCCTAAACGCTGAGTAAACGACGCGACCGTTCGTCTTGAAATCGCCCACACCTGTCAGATCTGACAGGTGACAGCCCTCTCCTTTCCAGCCATAAATCACTCCGTTGCCTAACGCACACAGGAGTGATCGGGATGCTTGTCCAACCGCCGAGAGGAACATCCACGCTGATCCTGCGCGAGTTGGAGATCCCAACGCGCACCCAACCGGTGTTGCCTTCCGGGGAATGGGGGATCAATCGTGCGGCGGCATGGCTGGTCTTCCCTGAAAAAGGCCTGCAGATTTTTCTGCATCCATGGTCCAGCATGGGCAAGGGGGATCTGGTCGAGTTGTTGTTGAACGGCAACAATGTCGTTGATCAACTCACCATCGCCAAAGACGCCGATGTGGGCCAACGCGTGACGCTATTTGTAGCCCCCCGCCATTTGCAGACGGGCTCGCATACCCTGACGTACCGCGTCACCCGGCTGAATCAGGGGGCCGAAACCCAGACGCCACCCACCCGAATCTACGTAAAGATTGAAATCCCGGGTGGGCAAGACATTGATCCTGAACCCGGTCATTCCAACCTTTTCATGTACATCCCGCCGGAAATCGTCATTGGCGGCGTTGATAAGGACATCGCCGAGGCCGGTGTGCCGATTGTCATTCGTGCCTCGTCAGGCAGCGGCGCGCCTTATCCCGATGCCGCTGTGGGCGATGTGATAACGCTGAGCTGGGGCGGTATTTTGCTCGCGTCCCCGCCGCTGAGCGCCGAGCAGATCAGCGATCCCGCCAATCTTCCAATCACCATCATGGTCGACAAAGTCACCATCGAGGAGGCCGGCGATACCGACGTCGCGGGTCTGGCGGTGACCTTTCTGGTCACTGACATCGTCGGCAATCAATCGGAAGACTGGTGCGCAGAGACGCGCATCACCGTTTCAATCGGCACCGTTTCGCTGACCGCCCCGATCGCCAAAGACGCTTTCAACAACAAGATCGACCTTGATTTGTTGGGCAATAAAGACCTCACGATTCAAGTCTGGGCCAGTTCCCCAAGCTTCAAACTCGGGGACATCATCCACCTGAAAATGCGTGGCACGAGCGTTGAGGGTGAGGCGATTGAGGTAGAGGCACCCACCCAGACAATCGACAATCTGCCTCACACTTATGAACTGCTGCTGAACAATGCGGCTGCCCGCAGACTGGTCAAGACCCAAGTGATTTTTTCCTACACGCTGGCGCGCAGCGGCAGTACCGAGCCGTTGCGTTCGAAAAACCAGTTCGTGCAGATCGAAGGCGAGACGGATCGCCTGGCGGCACCGATTGCCGAGGATGCCCAACAAGGCGCGATCAACCCCGACCTCCCCGCCCCGCGCATCCGGATTCCATTCGACCCGGCGATTCAGGTCGGCATGGCGATCGAACTCAATTGGCGCGGCTACCGTCCCGACGGAAGCACCTACGATCCCGAACTGGAGTGGTACTTCCCGAGTCAAGGTGAAGCTGACGACCCGCAAGGCTTTTCTATCACGGTTGACGGCATTCACCTCAAGACCCTTGAGGGCGGCCAACTGGATCTGTCGTATACCTTGCTGAGCGAAAAAGACAACGGCGACATCCAGCGTCGAGAATCGCACAAGGCTGCGCAATTGACCGTAGGCGAACCGGCACTGGAACTCGTCGCACCGCTGGTGCTCGGCGAGCAGAATGGTGCGCTGGAACCCAACGATCTGCCCAACGGCACCAGCCAATTGACCGCGCCGAAAGCGGCCATCAATCCGACCAAACCTCGGGATGTGGTGACGTACACCTGGATCGGCGACGCTAGCGGCAAGGAAGAAGGCTCGATCACGCTCAGCTCGCTTTCCGCAGGCAAGGATGTGAACTTCCGTCTTGACGCCGCGTTCGTCGCCAAACACATCGAGCCCAACCGCGGCAAAAGGATCACCGCCAGTTACCGGATTTGGCGTGCGGAGACGAACACAACCAGTTATTCGAATGCGCTGCAATTCAGTGTCGGCAACGCGCTTGAGAATCCGTTGCCCGTCGCCCGGCTCCCGCAGGCTTCAGGAACCGGCGCCAGTGTGACGCTGGCGCCACTCGACGCGATCACGGGTGCCCGAGTTATCGTGGCTTACACCGGCATGAACGACGGCCACTCCATCCAACTGACCGTGGTCGGCAAACCCGGAGCAGGTTCGCCAATCATCCCGGCCAAACAGGGTTCAAGCAGCGGCAGCATCGAGTTTTTGATTGGGCCGGAAGCCATCGCCGCGAACATCGGCAACGGCTCGACAACGTTCACGCTCTCGTACGAAGTGACGTTGGGCAGCAACAAAATTCCGTCGCTGCCGTTGACGGTAACGGTGACGCCATTGCCGGCAGCCGAACTGGACAAAATCAGCATCGAACAAGCCGAGGGCTTGGTACTGGATCTGTCGAAGGTAACGGCGGGGGCAACGATTGTCTCGGGAATCTGGGCGTTTATTGCCGTGCAGCAGCGAGTCAAGCTGACTCTCACGGGTAAAAAAAATAACGGCGAAGCGTTGAATCTGGACGTGTGGCCGTGGCCGAGTTCCAATGTTAATCAGAACTGGATTGACAGCGGCCGATATGCCCACACGCTGGCTTACAACGACATCAAGGATCTGGCGGATGGCACGGATCTGGAGCTGCACTTCAAAGCTGCGCTGAGCTTGAGCCCAACAGAAACAGACGCGATTATCGCCCCGGTTAAACGCTATAAAATTCTGGCGGTGGAAGATCTAAAACCCACGATCACTTCGATCAAAGACTCCAAAGGCATCGCAATTCCCCAGAACAGCTTCACCGTCGACCCCAACGTCAAGGTCAGCGGCACCGCAGCTCGCAATCAGACCATCCTGATTTACAACAACGGTGTCAGCACTGGAGGTTCTGCGACAGCAGATGACCAGGGCAACTGGAACCGGGATTTGATCGGACTGGTACAGGGTGAATGCAAACTTACTGCTGTCGCACAGTACGGCACCGGTCTAGAGTCAGCCGAGTGGAAAATCATCGTCACGCCACTGGTCACGCCGACTATCACCTCAATCAAGGACAGCAAGGGTGTCGAGATTCCACAGGGTGGCAGAACCTTTGATACCAGCGTGACGATCACCGGGACGGCGAGCAAAGGACAAAAGGTCGATGTGCTGGATGGCACGATCTCCAAAGACAAGCCGCATGCCAGTGTGGAGACAGGGATCTGGACAGCGACGGTCAGGAACTTGGGCGTGGCCGTGCATAACTTCACCGCTAAAGCTCTCTATGAATCTGAACCGGTGTCTTCAGCTAGAACATTCACGATCATAAAAGCCGTGTCTGGATCAGAGAATTGGGCTCTTTTACCACTAGGTTTGATACCCTTCGATGCTCCATGGAAACTCTCCAGTGGATTGACATTCACTGTAACTAAATTGACAACACAAGCAACCGAGTCCGAAATTTATATACCGCATTCGGCACCAGAGTTAGGAAAGATGCTCGCTACCGGTGCGTACACTATTACTGAATATGAATTTGGGGGCCCTGCGAGAAAAATAAGCATTACTTACCGACAATCGTTAGACGCCACAAACGAAATAGGATTTTACAACCAATCACATGCCTTAATTCATCAAGAAAACCTCATTATAGCGCCCTTCGAAATACCCCAGACCCTTACTTTTGAACATGACGGCGGTTGCTCAAGATTTAAGCTTTACATTGCAAACGAAAGAATTAACGGCATTGCAGTCACAAATATTATCTGGAGCTGAAAAAAAACAGCCACCCCGTGAGCATAGGCAACAAATTTTCCATTAATTTATAGCAACTTAATCAATCCGATACGAATATGATACCAAGCACCGTGACCTACTGAGATTTATTTTTATTCAGATCATTTGCAGGATGATAATGGATCGAGGAGCGGGTGAGCTGGCGTAACTTCATAAATTGTGTACCAAACTCTAGCGCGGACACGTCCGGGTAAGCACTGAGGGAAAGGACGCCTGCGCTGAGCGAATGAACAGAGCAGTCGCCCTTCTCTCAAATCCAGCCCGCAAGAAGTTGCGAAGCCAACAGCGAGCGTAGATGAATACTAAATAAAAATGGGACAGATTTATCTTCAGACAATAAATCTGTCCCCACATCAGAATGTTGGCGGGGTAAACGACTTCGCCGCAACCAGACCTAACCCACCGGAACCAGATTATCCAATACCTGATTGACGGCTAGTTCGCCAAGCATCACAACCTGCGCAATCCCTAACAACGTCCTGCGATGAGTGCCTTCAAGCATCCCCGCCAAGTCGTAATCATTACGCAAGCCGAACCGAGGCTCTCACTGGCGTCGGCCAATAGAGGTTCGTTTGCGCTGGCTGGGTTAACCATGAACAAACGATTGGACACATACGGTGCGGCCATGATTTCGGCAGTTGGAGGGCCGAGGTAGTGGTCGAGGGCGCGCTCGGCGGCTTCGTGGAATTTCTTTGATTCGGGGGATTCGTAGGGCGATGCCGGATCGGTGGCCGGCGGGTTTGGCGTTACCTTGAAAATAAAGAACTTACCTCTATAAAGCCGCTTCCTCCTCGCCGCTAAGCATAGGGGTGGCAGCTGTGCGCAAGTTAGCGGACCGGTAAGTTCTCGAAACCCGGCGCACCCGAAGGTGCCAAGCGCACAGCCACCATCAAGCTCAGGCGTATGCCTGTCTGGTAAGACCTATGCAACCGAGAACATACCGAGCCGCTAAGCCCGATCACTGGAAATCAGTGACCCGATCAACGTTACCGACCCGCCCCAAGACGCACAAGCCGGCGGATTCTGTCTTACGCGTAGGCAATGGCGCAACGTTTTGTGGGCTTCAGGACGTAACACCCGGTGTCTTTTAAACGCGCACATTAAACGGCGCTCATTGCCTATGCGATTTGGCGAACCGTCCGACAGACTTCGCCCCACCCCCACCGACCGTTCGTCTCAAACCACCCCGCCCCTGTCAGATCTGACAGTAGCCAACCCGCCACCCGTAAGGCTCAATCACAAGACCCGGCGCGTCTGCCAACGATCGCCCCCTCCCCCAGCAAGGAAGCTTGCCATGCCCAGCCACTCGCCCTTTCTGTTCCCGCCTTGCGATGACCAAAACGCGCCGTTTACCCTGCGCCCCTTACTGATCGCGGGCATGGTGCAGCCGATTGTCGAGGGCGATGGCGGGATCAATATTGCCGTCGTCAGTGACCATGCCGAAGGCTTGCTCTGCTTGATTAATCCGTATCTGGGCATGCGCGCTGGCGACACCCATGACATTTATTGGGAAACCAAAGTGATTTTCCGCAGGATCGTCGAGCCCGGCGACGTCGATAAGCCGATGTACTTTTTCCTGCCCGTCGATGGTCTGGCCTCAGGTTGGGTCGAGCAGTGTTATTACCAACTGACTCGCGCCGGTGCAACGGTGCCGGACGATCCTTCTGTGCCCTTGCGATTGCTGGTCAAACTCTTTCGACCGGGCGGGCGCGACCGGGAACCGCATCTGCCGGATGGCCACTCGGAATTGAAGATTGTGCAACTGCCCCCGGATCTGGTCGACCAAGGTGTCATCGATGCCGCATGGGCGGAAAAAGGTGTGCCTGTGACGATTCCGTTCTACCCGGACATGACCCTGCGCGACTCGATTTTGCTGCGTTGGGGCAGTGTCGCGCTGACCCCTTATCGGGTCACCCAGGCGCATGTCGACCGACTGCAACCGATCGTCATCGTGGTTGATCAGGAGGCGATTCTGGCGGGCGGCGATGGCAAAAAGCTGGAGATCAAATACGACCTTTACGATGAAACCTGGAACTGGGCGGTGCGCCATTCCAAGCGCACCCACATCGACGTGGACGCCGGTGCCTGGCGACTGGACGCGCCGATCATCAAAGAAGCCATCAACGGGATCATTACCGTCAAGGATCTGAACAAGCAGCCGGTCACGGTTCAGGTGCGTGTAGCGGGTACGGATTTCGCGCGGGGCGATACGCTGACCATGACGTGGATCGGCACGCCGTTTAGCGGCCAGCCGCTGATTCACAGCGAGTCGCGCACGATCGAATCTGTCCCGAGCATTGTGGAAATAGACGTGCCCTACGAGGATGTCCGCGCCATTGCCATGGGCCGCGCTGATGCTTCTTATGTGCTGCGCAAAAACAGTGGTGGCCCGCCGTTGTCGTCCAAGCGCACGTTCGCCGATGTGGTGGGGGCGGTGGTGATGCTACCGGAGCCGACGATCCGTGAGCTGATCGGCGATACGCTCGAACCGGATACCCCGCTGGCGACTGTGGATGTCCGCTATCCGGGCATGGCCAACGGCGACTTCATCAACTTGATCTGGCTGGGCACTCAAGCGGACGGCGCGCCTTACCCGCATGAAGAACAACACACGGTCAGCAGCAATGAAGCCGAAGCGAAGCTCATTACCTTTCAGATCAAGCACCAACATATCAAGGTGCTTGATGGCGGCAGCCTGGATTTGTCCTATCGCGTGAGCAATGACAACGTGACGCTGTATGGCGTGAGCGAGTCCGATCGGCTGCTGGCCAAGGTTCAAGCCATTCACGCGACACTGCCGGCGCCCCAAGTTCCGGAGGCAATCAACGGCGTGCTCGACCCTGACAACGTCAGCGACAACGTCACCGTACTGGTGAATTTCCCCGGAACGCACAAGGATGACATCCTCACCTACTATTGGACTGGCCCCGGTGCCAGTACTTCCGACTGGATACCGATTAGAACATTGATTGTGGGCAAACCCGTACCTTTTCGGGTCGCAGCTCAATACGTACACGCCAATATCGGGCAGACAGTCAAGGTGCGCTATACCTTGCTGCGCGCGGCAACAAATCAGTTTGAATATTCAACGACGCTCGACCTGCTGATCGGCGAACAGGTCGGCGTTTTGCCTGCACCGACCGTTATTCAGGCCGCTGACGGCACACTAAACCCGATGGATGCATTGAAGGGTGTCGACATCAACGTCAGCTATCCCGACATGAAGCCTGATCAAGACATCATCCGGCTGAAATGGCTTGGCACGCCGGACGCGGGAACTTCCGACGACCTGGAACTGCCAGGCCACGCGAGTGGCACCGTTGCGTTTCACCTGCCTCCGACCGTGGTCGCTGCCAACCTCTCCAAGCGCGTCGAGGTTGAATACGAAGTGAAGCGTCATTCACGGCCAACCCCTTCGCAAACCCTGGATCTGTTGGTCTCGGGATTTCAAAACCCCGAAACCGAACTGCCCCGCCCCCTGGTCGTACAGGCAACGGGCAATGTCCTCGACTTGACGACGTTTACTGGCGATGCGACGACACGCGTGTCTGTCTGGCCGTTAATTGCGCTCAAGCAACGCGTGTGGCTGGCACTCGAGGGGCAAACAAGCACCGGCGCAGGCCATCGAGTGATCTTGCTCGACGGCGTTGAAATGTCTGATGCGCAGGTCAGCAACGGGCTCAATGCAGGGTTACTCAGAAGCGAATTGGTGAAATTGGGACATGCCACGTCGGCGAAGGTGATCTGCAAGGTTGCCTTCGATGGCGGGACGGTGGAATCGGCAGCGATTGTTTTTCCGGTATTGGAATTGACCGTTAGAACGCGTTACGACTACGTCACTCCAACGATTACCGAAGTACATGATTCAAAAGGTCTGATCGCTGAGGGCGGCAAGACTTTTGATAAACAGGTAACTGTCAAAGGGACAGCAACCCGAGGAGAGCGGATCGAGTTGCTCGATGGTACCGCTTCACACGAAACCGCAGATGTCACAGACAGCGGTAGCTGGAGCAAAGTGATGAGCTCATTGGCCGTCAAGCGTTACAGCCTCACCGCGCGCGCACTCTATGGCGATGGGAACATCTCCGCCCCTCCACGCACCTTTACCGTTGAACTCCCCCAGGAAAACTTCGATAACGTCCCGGAACAGTCAGTGGGGTTCGGTGGAAGTATCGAAACTCCGCTTATGACAATACGTCTGCTGACACAACAAGCTGCATTACGGGTCATTGCATTAAGCAAAGCTGCTCCGCCTTATCCCAAACCGTCACCTCAGCCTGGAAAGATGGAAAACAATGTGCTTTTTCTTGAACCCTCGTCCGGCGTGCAATCCACCATTCGCCTGGACTTCAAAGCAGAGTTTTCCAAAGTCAGCTTTTGGTATAACCAAACCAAAAACTCTACGTCGGTCTACTTTTTCAAAAAAAATGAGCTACTCGGCTCGAAACCCTTCACTCAATCAGAAAGCCCATCGACGCTGGAAAGAATTGAGGGTGCCTACGCCGGAATAACCGCCATCGAAATTCGTGGCGCCAATGACGCCTATTTACTCGATCACTTCACATTTGAGCGTTAAGGGAGCACGTTCGAACACAACATGATTTACGGCACAAAAAAACCGCTGTTCCCTTAAAGGAAAAGCGGTTTTTTAACAGGCTAAACCACACGATTACCAATAAAACCTAAATCCAAGTGTCGCCCCCCACGGCTTCTCAATATGTTCCCCATTTGAGTAATCAAAGTCCGCATGCACCTGCCACTTCTCGGACATCGCCACTGCCACACCTGCGCCAAACTCGCCGCGTGTGCCAGACAGGTCATTGTTGAACACGTTGTCGTTGACCTTCACTTCATTATTCTTCGCAAACTCATGAGCGACCGCCATGCGCAGATAAGGCTGCGCAATACTGGCCTTGCCGAACTCGAAGTTACGGCCAACCGTAACGCCCGCCTTGCCGAGCAATGAACGTGTGGTGTCCCCATCGGCGGTCATGTCATTGTCCAGGGTGTAGCGTTTGCCCTGAATTTGCACCGCAGACCATTGGGTGAACGGTTCGATGAAGTAGCCGTCGGCGAGTTTGAATTGCCGACCAAATTCCGCCGAAGCGCCGAGGCCCCAGTTGTCGTAATCACCCTTGGCGCGGGTGGCATCGCTGAGGTTAACCTTGGACTCGTTGCGGAACCGGTTGAACTTGAGCACACCGTCGAAGTAGTAGCCGGTGTCGGCGTCCAGCCAGGTTGCGTAGGGCCCGACGTAGTAGCTTTTTACGGTGCCCGTGGTGCCGTGATCGAGATTCAGATCCGACTTGCTCGTCCCCGCCAGCACACCGACCAGCCACTGACTGTCGCCGACTCGCGCATCAGCGCCCAGCGAGATCCCTTGCTGGTTTTGCTGATAGCCCACGCCCGAGCCATCAGCAACGTTGTACTGGCTGCCGTAGGTGCGCATCCAGCCGCCGGACTGTCCGCCGTTAAGACGCAGCTCGCCCATGCGAGTGCGCAGTGACCACTGTTCGCCATACCAACTGGTGACCGGGGTGTTGAACAAGGCCAGAATCGACCGCGCACCGGGGCTGATGACTTCGGTAGTCGGATCCAGATACCACTCTTTGCCGCCCTCGGCATTGGTTCGACTGGCCAGGCTGTAAGACCAGGTGCCGAGATCCACCGCACGATCGCCCGCCAACGTAAAACTGGCGCCATCGGTGGTGCCGGTACGCACCAGCACAACCTGCTCGGGGGCTACCGCATCCCGCCCGGAGGCCGCGACGGCAAGCCCGTAAGTCCCCGTCGATTGTCCAGCCACTATGAGTTTGTCACTGTCACCGCTGACAAAATCGCCCTTCATCACAAACGTACCGGTGGTACCTGCCAACGTGCCGACGTTGAGCGTGTAATAAGTGCTGGTTGCCTCGGCAGCGCCAAACGTGACGCTGCCACCATTCATGGCCAACGTACCAATGTTGTCGTTACCCGTCAGCGTCCAGTTTGATTCGCTTTTGATGTTAACGCTGTTGACCTTGTCGAGACGCCCGGTGAGTTGCGACTGATTTTCCAGGGTGACCGACTCAGTTGTGTTTAACCCATCGACCCGTACGTCACCTGTCATCTGGCTTTGATTGAGCGTCAGATTGGCGGTGCTGTCATCGCTGATATTCAGGTTGCCGAGAAACGTGCTGTTATTCAGCGCCATCTGCGTCGTCGAGTTACCGGCGACCCGGACATCGCCGGCGAGTTGACTTTGATCGAAGCGCAGATCGACGTTGCTGCCGCCCGCGATGTTCACATTGCCGGTGAGTACGCTGTTGTTGGCAAAGTTCACGGCCGTCGTGTCGGGCAGGCTATCGATCAGTACGTCGCCCTTCATCTGGCTCTGATCGAAGGTGAGTTCGGCGCGGCTGTTGCCCGTGAAATTCACGTTGCCTTCCAGGCTGCTGCCATTGGCAAACGCAACGGTGGCAGTCGAATCATTGACCCGCACATCGCCGACCATGTGGCCCTGATTGAATTTGAGGTTGCCGGTGCTGCCTTCGGCGATGTCCACGGCGCCGGTTAATAAACTGTCGGTGCTCACGTAAAGGTTTGTCGTCGAACCACCCGTGGCGATCACGTCACCGGTCATTCGGCTTTGATCGAAGGCGAGTTCAGCAATGCTGTTACCCGCGATATTGACGTTGCCTTCCAGGACACTGCCGCTACCCATGGTCAGGGTTGCAGTAGAGCCATCGACCAGCACGTTACCGGCCAGGCTGCCCCGATCGAAGTTGAGATGGCCCGTGCTGCCATCGCTGATATTCAAATTGCCGAGAAACGTGCTGTTATTCAGCGCCATCTGCGTCGTCGAGTTCCCGGCGACCCGGACATCGCCGGTGAGCTGACTTTGATCGAAGCGCAGATCGACGTTGCTGCCGCCCGCGATGTTCACATTGCCGGTGAGTACGCTGTTGTTGGCAAAGTTCACGGCCGTCGTGTCGGGCAAGCCATCGATCAGCACATCGCCCTTCATCTGGCTCTGATCAAAGGTAAGTTCAGCAACGCTGTCGCCCGTGAAATTCACGTTGCCTTCCAGGCTGCTGCCATTGGCAAACGCAACGGTGGCAGTCGAATCATTGACCCGCACATCGCCCGCCATGTGGCCCTGATTGAATTTGAGGTTGCCAGTGCTGCCGTCGGCGATGTCCACGGCGCCGGTTAATAAACTGTCGGCGCTCACGTAAAGGTTTGTCGTCGAACCACCCGTGGCGATCACGTCACCGGTCATTCGGCTTTGATCGAAGGCGAGTTCAGCAATGCTGTTGCCCGCAATATTGACGTTGCCTTCCAGGACACTGCCGCTACCCATGGTCAGGGTTGCAGTAGAGCCATCGACCAGCACGGTACCGGCCAGGCTGCCCCGATCGAAGTTGAGATGGCCCGTGCTGCCATCGCTGATATTCAGGTTGCCGAGAAACGTGCTGTTGTTCAGCGCCATCTGCGTCGTCGAGTTACCGGCGACCCGGACATCGCCGGCGAGTTGACTTTGATCGAAGTTCAGATCGACGTGGCTGCCACCCGCAACGTCCACATTGCCGGTGAGGCTGCTGTTGTTAGCGAAGTTCAGGGTTGTCGTGTCGGGCAGGCTATCGATCAGTACATCGCCTTTCATCTGGCTCTGATCGAAGGTCAGGCCAGCGCTGCTGTTGCCGGTGAAGCTGACGTTGCCTTCCAGATTGCTGCCGTTGGTAAACACGACGGTCGCGGTCGAGTCATTGACCAACACGTCGCCTGTCATTTGAGACTGGTCGAAGATAAGGTCGCCCTTGCTGTTATCTGCGATATCGATATTGCCGCGAAGTTCGCTGCGGTCAAGGTGCAGGGCAGTGGTGGAGGCTTCACCAACCAGCACGTCGCCCGCCATAAGACCATGTTGGAACGCGAGATTGGCCGTGCTGTTGTCAGCGACGTTCAGCTTGCCTTCAAGCGTACTGCCGACCACCTCCATCGTTACATTCGAAGCTTCCTGAACGTCCAGCAAGATGCCATTGCCGGAAAGCAGGCGTGTGTAATTAAGCACTTGAATATGAGAGGTCACCCCGGATGTCGCGAGGATCGCCGCGCCGGTCTGTCCTTGCACCTGGACATTATCAAGAATCACGTTGGCGCCGTTGCCTATGCCTTGAGTGTCGGGCCGCAAGCGAATGCCATGCAAACCACCCGTGATGCTGCCGCCTTTGGCATGCACTTCTCCCCCAAAGGAATTCAGGCCCACCCCCGTGGCCGCAGTGGCCGTGAGGTGAGTATCGGTCATGACGGTCGTGCTGCCGCCGGACGTTTCGAGCCCTGCCGTTCGGCCAGTGATCTGGCTACCACTGATTACTGCGCTGGAGCCGGTGGGGCTGCCCGCCACCCGATTGACCGACATACCCATACGATCACCCGTCACAATGGCATCGGTCAGACTGGCACTGGCGTTGGTGACGGATACGCCAGCGTTGCCGGAGCGTCCGGCATAGGTTCCACCTACTGCGTTAAGAACGGATCCGCTGTTTATTAACACCTCGAACGTATTGGCACCGTTGGCATTCAATACACCGCCGTTGCGTGCGAGGTAGTTGTCCTGCGCCGTAGTCTGATCAATATTCAGCGTTTCGCCCGCTTCGATAAAGGTCGCTGCGAACACTGAGGGACTTGACGAAAAAATGGGTACCAAGGTTAACCAGATAAAGTTTTTACTGATCAATCGTAACGAGAAATGACGTGTACAGACGTCCATGAAACCTCCTTGAAACTTCCAGAAGACAAGCCTTCCCACGAAGCAGATGATTAAGACGGGCGCACGATACAAGGAATCAGGTAATTACTCTGTAGGACTAATCTTAAGTTAAGCAAGAATTCACCTCCGCAAATGTAAGAAATTGACAGACGACAAAGCCCCCCGCCTGTCAACTTCAAAATGCACACAAAATATTTAAGGAAGAGGGCAGAAACCACCTTCATTATTGATCATTACAACCCTGACCTTATGTGACCCTCCCGATCGATCATTGCCATCAATCTCAGCGACATAGCTGATTTCCCCATCTCCATCGACGATCGTTTTCAGCGCTGTTTCGAACGGCAAATAAACCTCAAACCCAAGAACATGCTCTAGCCCCTTCAGCTCTTTTTCAAACAGAAAATCCTCAATGGGATCAGCACCTGGATCCGAGGACTTACCAACCCACTTGAACTTTAATTTCATGTTCGGTGCAAAATCCGTATCACCGTCAACTTTAACGATGGCACCCCAGCCCACCACCGGAATACTACGAAGTGAACTGCAGTTAAGGAACTCGCGATTGGCAGGATTGGTGTACAGATTCAGAATCTTGGGAGCTGGCAAGACGATTGGAATAATATAAGCGTCCACCGCGGTCGGTGGCGACGGGTTTTCATTGTCACCATTTGCCGTTGGGTTGGAAATAACATACCGCGCTGACTTAATACCATTACCACTGTCCAGGAACACTGCCTTGGGCAGTTTGAAAGGAATTTTAAATCCTGCGGCCTCCGTCCCGTCAACCTCGTATTGCCCGTTGGGCGGTGGCACCTTAACGCCTTCCCAGACAAGATCGACGATATCGCCGTCCTTGTAACCGGTGTAAATAGTCAGATCAATATCAATATCGTTGCCCACGTCCGCTTCTACCAACTTGTCATTGCCGGTGCTGCCTTTGACAATCAGTTTTGTCAGGTTCGGATTGCCCAACTCCGGATCGGGCTCAGGGTTAACCGGACCTGCAATAGACAAGTCAACCTTGAGGGGCACTGCGGTTCCTTCGGGATAGGGTTTGCCCTCCCGTACAATCTCGTAAGTAAGCGTTACGTCTTTCGGCCCGGGATCAGTACCCTTCACATCCAGAAACGGCACATCAACAATCACCGCAGTCTTACCGTCAGTAGGTTGAAGTGGTTGAATTTTCCCATCAAAAGTTACGCGAACGGCGTCCCCTGGAATGCCATTATCAAACACCGGAATGACGACCCCTAACGAGGGAACTGCATCGTCCAGATCTATCAGATCATCATCTTCATGTAGTGGAACCTCTGGAGGCTTCAAAGCACTTGGGGTGGGTCGAAGCTGAATAGTGAATGTAAACGGATTGGATGACGGCCCGATATTGCCGACCCGATCTTCGTATTTACAATAAAAAATATGCTGGCCTTCGCCCATCGTTTCGATAATGTTTTTTTCAATTTTTATTTTAATGGGCAACGTCGTGTCTTCGACGACTTTATAAAAACCCACCGACACACCAGGGTCGCTCTTCCCATAATATCCGTTGTAAATATCACCTGGCTTAATATCACCTGGGGCATCAAGCGTCATGGTGATGCCATCGAGGTCAGCCAGAATATCTCGTGTCACCAGACCATCAATAACTTCAACCGGAGGAGTACCCGGCGTAGCGGGTAATCCAAAACCGGGAGCCGTAGTATCGATAAAAAATATCAACGATTCTGATTGACTTTCATTACCCCCGTATTCGATTTGGTAAGACAAATTGAACAACCCTGACGTCGTCGTAAAGGCTCCGCCCAATGTCATTAGAAATGGATTGTCTGGCACCATTGGAAGGTCTACCCATCCCCCAAACGGTACCCCGTCTTTACAAAGGGAGATAAATGTTTCGTCGGGTTTTGCGCCAGGAGGAACTTGCACATTATTTAGTTTAACGGGGCAGTCTTTCCCCTGAAGGATAACTGGCAACTTGTGAATATCGTCCCCCGCGATCGGGCCCAACATCCCTTCAACTTGCGGCGCCGCACCGGCTGTCAATAAGGACTTACGCAAGGCACTCAACTGTTTGCGAGAAGATTTTTTTGCCGCCGACAACACTTTCAAATAAGTCATAACCGATCTCCTGATCAAATAGACGCGCCAAGTCATTTGCTTCCACTACTGATTGACGAAGCGGACTCGGCATTCACTGCATTACACGATTTGAAACTGCTTCAGTTTTCCTGACACACATCATTAGTTGGCGAACAGATGTCGCCGCTGGGCATAGTCCGGTTGATGATGACAAAGTCCGGTCGAGACGTTCCGCGCCCTCCTCCTGACTTACGCAATTTGTAATACACCAGTGCGGAACCGTTATTGACCATGGGGGCGATCAACGTGTCGTAATCCGCAACGACAATATCGATGTCTGTGCCAGGTACCCGTGTCGGCAGCGGGTGTTCAATTTCCCGGTAAGTTCCGGGAATAGGACGTGTACCGTTGGGCCCCGCGCATCCTTGCCATATAACAATGAGCGTATCGCCCTGCTCGATATTCGGGTCGGCGGGAATTCTTACCGTGACGCCCTCCCACAATCGGGGTCTGGCGCAACAATGGAGCACGCCTTCCTTTCCGGCATGGGGAAACAGTGGTTCCTTCATGTTGTCGATGACGACAATGTCGACCCTGACATGGGTCGGTAGCGACTGTTGCTGATTCACTCCGTTGTCGGTGGTGTAGAACACCGGCAAGGCCGGATTCTTTTTATCGCTGTCGATTACATGCCACGGCACGATAAAGGAGATCGGTTGACCGGCCACATCGCCAGGCTGAACTTTGTACTGAGCAACAGCCCCTGTGTAACTGCCCCAGTGAAGTTCCAGCAACTGTCCCGCTTCGGGTGCGTCGTACAGCGTCAGTGACACAGTGGCCGGGAATCCGTGATCCTCAGTGAGCAACGTGTTGAGGGTGGCTGAATGCTCCCCATACACCTCAACCAACGCGAGGTCTTCATTAATCAGGGCGGGTGCCTTGTCATGATCCTGGCCCGCCAGCGTCAGGTTGACTGCGACCGATATCTCTGGCGAAGGCCTTCCGTACGCCGCTCCCTGCCTTATTTTGTAGTAAATCTTTGCTCGAAATGGCCCGTCGCCTCTGTCGTGCAACGCCGGCCAGGGCACGGGGGCTTTCAACGGAAAACCGGCAAGATCCACGGGAATCTCGGCAAGCGCGATACCGTCCCAGAAAACCGCGACCCATTGCGCCGAATCCGCAAGGTCGTATTGATCGATCTCAACAAACAGCCCGTCCCGGGCCTGCTGCCGGTCCACCAGACCTCTGGCGGACAGCGGAACCCTTGGAGGTGGCAGGGCACCGGGAGCGGGAGTCAGATCAACATTGATCGGCGAAAGAAAGGAGTGTCGCCCTTCATTCCCCGCGCGATCTCTGAGGAAGTAATAAAGGAAGCGTTTACCCGCGCCACCAGCACGAATTTCATCGGCGTACACCGTGATGTTCAGGCGTTTCGCGGCGATGTCTTCGGCACTGAATTCCTGCTCACGAACCGGGGTCTCGGTGTCCGGAGGGTCTTGCTCCGATGTCCAGTAATACACTGCCCGATCGCCGCTTTCGGCGTCGATATACCAAGGCACCAGCACGTTGACCTCACCCTCTTGCTCCAAGAAGATTTCGTCGACAGTGCCGCCCAATTCGGCGGGGAATATCACGGCCCCTGGCTTGTTGCCGAAATTGGGCTTGTTGGTATCGATCGTCAGGGTTTTACGGTCTCCGGGATTCGGATTACTGCCGTAAATGGAGACGCGGATCGCCACTTCATACACGCCGTGCGACAGAAGATCCCGGGGCACATAAAGGGTTTGTGGCCAGCTGATGGGGTCGCTGGTCGGGTACCAACGCTCATCGACGTTATTGAAGACCCCGCCTTTGGGCATAAAACCCAATTCAACAAGGTCGAGCTCACCCGGTGCCATTCCTTGGCCGAAGTCTTCGAAGGTCACCGCCAGCCTGTCACCCAATGCTGTCAGCGGCAGCAATCCCCTGGGATCATCCGGATCGAGCACAGCGGGGACTTTGGGTGCTTCCATCGCGGCAGCTATTTCAGCGAGGCCATCGATCGGCGGCTCGGCAGGATGTTCATGCTTGTCCATTTCCCGGCCTTCCCTTATGAAAGTTGCGGAGCGGCGCGATTTGCGCCGTCACTGCATGGCTTCATTTAATGCGCGAGGGCAGGTTCTGACTACTGTCAGAAATTACAGGTTTTACGACCGTTCGTCGGAGAACTGCCCACCTGAGCTTCCTCACACGCCGGGAATATCATTGAGATCCATTATTTTCAGACGTAAAAAAACCCGCCCTCCCTTTCAACCGGGAGCGCGGGTTTTGTCGTTTCAGCCTCGGATCAGACGGTATCGACCTTCAACGAATGATCGTTGAGCATGCCGGTGATGATCGTCGCCGTGTCGTGCCCGCTGGCAATCATCCCGCCGGCCCCCGGTGTTACACCGTAGTGGCTGGCGAGGTTGACGCCGGCCAGGTCGATGGTCTGGTTTGGCGTGGCACCGGCCATGGCGCTGACGTCGATGCTGGTGAGCACCGACGCGCCCGTGCCGGTGACGGTGAAGTGCAGGTAGTCATCGAGCGACGCCGTGGTGCCGTTTTCACCTTGCAGCAGTTGCGACAGGTCGAGCTTGTCGGTGCCGGGGGTGAAGTCGGTGATGGTGTCGTGGCCGCTGTTGCCCTTGAGGTACTGGAAGGTGTCGGCCCCTGCTCCGCCGGTCAGGGTGTTGTTGCCCAGGCCGCCGATCAGCAAGTCGTCACCGCCGCCACCGTTGAGGATGTCGTTGCCCAGCCCACCATTGATCACGTTGTTATTGTTGTCACCGGTCAACGTGTCGTTGAAGTTCGAGCCGACGAGGTTTTCGATGCCCGTCAGGGTGTCAGTTCCGGCACCGAGGGTGTTTTGCGCACCGAGCAGGCCGAGGTTGACCGTGACGCCGGCGGTGGCGTGGGCATAGCTCGCCGTGTCCGTGCCGGTGCCGCCATCGAGAAGGTCATTGCCCGGGCCGCTGTAGAGCAAATCGTTGCCGGCGCCGCCGTGCATTTCATTGTTGCCAGAGCCTGCAGTGAGCACATCGTTGCCGTCGCCGGCGTTGATGATGTTGTTACCGGTGCCTGCAACCAGGATGTCATCGCCGGAGGTACCGGTGAGGGTGTGGCCATCCTGATAGCTGATGCTGACGTTGGCAGTGTCGCTGCCGCCATGGTTGTCGTTGGCGGTGTAGGTGCCGTTGAAGTCCGGGGTGATGTCGTGGGCCCCGGCGTAGTTGAGGGTCATGGTCAGTTGGTAGTTTTCCGCTGAGTTACCGCCGCTGCCCGTGGTGTCGTTGATGTTGGTGATATGGATTTGATAGGTCCCATTCGCGGCTGCCGTCAGCGTTTGCCCGTCTGCCAGCGTGGTGTAAGCGCCGCCATTGATCGAGTACTCCATGGTGACGTGACCGGCCGCCAGGTTGTGATCCAGATTAAGGGTCTCACCCTGACGCAGATTGACGGTGATGCGGTCTTCATCGTTGGCGTTGCTGTTGGTCACAGCACCGAGATAACCGCTGACCACCAGCACAGCGGTCATGGTTGCCGCGTTGGCACTGAACGAATTGCGCACGTTAGCCAGGTTCTGGTTGGCCGCGGTATTGGCGTTGGTGCCAGTGAAGTTGATCGCCCCGGTGCCGGTGAAGTCCGCCGCTTTCGAGATCCAACCGGTATTGAACGTCGTCGGCGTGGCGTTGAGCGTATCGCCATTCGGATCGGTGTCGTTGGCCAGCAGCAATTCGCCCGGCACCACGACGTTGCTCGACAGCACGTTGGTGATGACGTGATCGTCCGCCGCTACCGGCGGCGCATTGGGGATGACTTTCACGGTCAGCGTCGAGCTGGCGAGGTCGCCGTCGTTGTCGCTGACGGTGAAGCCGATGTTCTCGGTAATCACCACGGCGGTGGTTTTCTGCGAAGTGTAGGTGTAGTCGCCGGTGTCGAGGTTGACCACCAGCGTGCCGCCATTGTTGGTGGCAATGCTCACCGAGTTGTTTACGGTGTTGAAGGTGCCGTGGTTGGTGCCAACCGTCGCCGTCAACGAACCCTGACCGCTAAGGGCTTTCGGATCGTAGGTGTAGGTGGTGCCGTCGACGACGATGGTTTTGATAAAGCCGCCATCCGCGCCGAACGTACCGCCCTCACCCAGCAGCGAACCGGTGACCGGTGCGCCGACCACCGTGCCCGAGAGCACCGAGTTGAGTTGGTTAAGGTCGGTCACCACCACCGCGTTGGTGTTGGTGTGGGTGATGCCGTCGTAGGCGACTGGATCGAGGTTGGCGTTGCTCACGCCGCTGCCCAGGCCGATCGCGTAGTTACGAATGTTATTGGCATCGAGGAAAGCTTTCAGCGCGGTTTCATCCGCCGTGCCGATTTCCTGGCCAGTGGTCGGTTTACCGTCGGAGAAGAAGTAGCCAACATTCTGCGCGCCGGTGAGTTTGCCCGAAGTGTTGAACGCAGTCTGCATGGTCGCCACGGCGGCGTCGTAGTTGGTGCCGCCGCCCGCGGTCAAACCCGCCAGTATCGTCTTGGCAGTGGCGATATCGACCCACACCGAGGTGCGATCGGTAGCGCTGCTGCTGAAGGTCACCAGTTGCACCTTCACGTCGCCGAGATCGTCGTATTTGTCGAGCAAGGCACTAATGGCCTGCTTGGCCAGCGCCAGCCGCGACAGACCCGGCACGCCGGAGGCGTCGGCCATACTGCCGGAGATGTCGAGGACGATCAGCAGGTTGGAATCGATCTCCACCGCCGCCACCGAACGATCGGAAGCCACGGCTTTTGGCACGTCATCGACGATGTTGACGACGATGGTGCTGGTGGTGCTGTTGCCCAGTGCGTCAGTGGCTTTGTAGGTGAAACTTTCGCTGAGGCTGTTCGCCCCGTCGTTGGCGTTCGGCGAGGTTTTCGGCGCCGAAGTCAGCGTGTAGGTGTAGGTGCCGTCGGCATTCAGCTGGATCTGCCCGTAGCTGCCGGTGGCGCTGCCGACCAAGGTGTAAGTGAGCGCGCCGCTGCCGCCGGTGACCGCGCCAACCAGCGTGCCCGTCGCGGTTTCGCCGGTGTTGGTCGGCTCGCTGCCGGTGACCGTACCGGCGGCCAGATCCTGGCCATCCTTGGTCAGGTCGAGGGCTTTTTCGTAGACCGTGACGTCCTGATCGACCGAGGCAATCAGTTTGCTGTCGGCGACGTTGATGGTGATGGTCGTGGTGCTTTCATCGCCGTCGCTGTCGCGAATGGTGTAGGTGAAGGTGTCCGTCGCGCCCGGTGGGCTCACCGAGTTCGGATTGCTGTGATAAACGGCGTTGCCTGCAGCATCGAGGGTCAGGTAACCGAAGTTGCCGTTGATGTTGCTGTTGAGCCCGCCAATGGCCGAAGTGCCGGTGTTGCTGCCGGCGCGCACGCCGACCACCGCCCCGCCTGTTGCTGCGCCATCGGCGCCGGTGACGTCATTGCCCAGCACGCTGATGTTGACGGTACCGCCCTCGGCCACCGAGCCGGTGTCGGCTTTGGCAGTCGGCAGGTCATCGATGATGTTGACGTTGATCTGGCCGTTGGCAGTGCTGCCGTCGGTGTCCGTCGCCACCACGTTGAAGTTCTCGGTGAGGCTGTTGGCACCATTGGCGTTCGGGTGGGTTTCGTTGTCGACCAGGGTGTAGCTGTAACTCACGACACCGGTGGTCGGGTTGTAATTGGTGATGGTGAAGGTGCTGCCCAGCGGCGAAACCACCGATTGCGGGAAGCCTGCGGCGACACCGTTGGTCACCACGGCAATGCCGCCGACCGTCAGGGTTTGCAGGCCGTCGAGGGCGGTCACGGTGAAGGTGCCGCTTTGGGTCAGCAAAGCTGTGTTCGGGCTGGTGCCGTCGCTGAGGTTTTTCTCGTAAACGGTGAGTTCGCCGCCGTTGACGTCGAGACCGTTGAGCACCACCGGATCGTCATTGTTGTGGATGTTCAGCACCAGGTTGGCGGTGCTGACGTCGCCATCGGCATCGGTCAGGGTGTAGGTGAACGTCTCGGTGCCGTTGCCACCGCCGTGCAGATTTTTGAAGTCGGCATCATTGGTGTCCAGCGTGTAGGTGTACGAGCCGTCGGCGTTGAGCACCAGTTTGCCGTAGGTGCCGGTGAAGGTGCCGGGAGTAATCGGCCCGCTCGCGACCACGTCGGCGCCTTGCACATCGTTGGTCAGCACGTTGCCGGTGAGGGTCAACAGGCTTTCCGAAGCGCTGTTGGCGTTGCTGTCGTTCACTGCATGTGGCACGTCGTCGACGATGCTGACGACGATGGTGCTGGTGACGATATTGCCCAGCGAATCGGTGGCCTGATAGGTAAAACTTTCGGTCAGGATGTTGGCGCCGTCGTCGGCATGCGGCGTGGTGGTCGCCGGCGATGTCAGGGTGTAGGTGTACGTGCCGTTGGGGTTGAGGACGATCTGTCCGTAGTTGCCGGTGGCACTGCCGACCAATGCATAGCTGATCGCGCCAACCGCGCCAGTGACCGAGCCGACCAGGGTGCCGGACGCGGTTTCGCCGGTGTTGCTCGGGTCGCTGCCGGTGACCGTACCGGGGGCCAGATCCGCGCCGTCCTTGGTCAGGTCGAGTGCTTTCTCGAACACGGTCACATCGGTGTCGCTGGTCGCATACAGTTTGCTGTTGGCGACGTCGATGGTGATGGTTGTGGTGCTTTCATCACCGTCGGAATCGCGCACGGTGTAGGTAAACACATCCACCGCGCCCGGGCCGTTCACCGCATTGGGATTGCTGTGGTAGACGGCGTTGCCATTGGCATCCAGGGTCAGGTAGCCGTAGGTGCCGTTGATGTTGCTGTTCAGGCCACCGAGGGCCGAGGTCGACGTGTCGGCGCCGGCACGCACGCCAACCACCGCGCCGGTCGCCGCCGGGCCATCGGCGCCGCCGATATCGTTGTCGAGCACATTGCCGCTGACGGTTCCGCCCTCTGCCACCGACGCGGCATCAGGGTGGGCGCTCGGCAAATCATCGACGATGTTGACGTTGATCTGGCCGTTGGCGGTGCTGCCATCGGTGTCCGTCGCCACCACGTTGAAGTTCTCGGTGATGCTGTTGGCGCCGTTGGCGTTCGGATGGGTTTCGTTATCGACCAAGGTGTAGCTGTAGCTGACGACACCGGTGGTTTCGTTGTAACCGGTGATGGTCAGCGTGCTGCCCAACGGCGTGGTGATCGATTGTGGGAAACCTGCGGCCACGCCACCGGTCACCACGTTGATGCCGCCGACGGTCAGGGTTTGCAGACCGTCGAGAGCAGTGACGGTGAAGGTGCCGCTCGGGGTCAGCGCCGGGGTATTGGGGTCGGTGCCGTCACCGAGATTTTTCTCGTAGACCGTCAGTTCGCCGCCATTGACGTCGAGGCCGTTGAGCACCACCGGGTCGTCATTGTTATGGATGTTCAGCACCAGGTTGGCGGTGCTGGTATCGCCGTCGGAGTCGGTGATGGTGTAGGTGAAATTCTCGGTACCGTTGCCGCCGCCGTGCAGATTTTTGAAGTCGGCATCGGTGGTGTCGAGGGTGTAGGTGTACGTGCCGTTGGCGTTGAGCACCAAGGTGCCGTAAGTCCCGGTGAACGTACCGGCGGTCACCGGCCCGCTGGCGACACGGTCGGCGCCCTGCACATCGTTGGTCAGGACGTTGCCGGTCAGCGTCAGTTGGCTTTCCGACGCCGTGGTTGTATTGCTGTCGTCCAGCGCTTTAGGCAGGTCGTCGACGATGTTGACGTCGAGGGTCGCGTTGGCAGTGGTGCCGTTGTCATCGACGACGGTGACGGCAAACTGCTCTGGCAGATTGTTTGCGCCGTTCGCGGTTGGGTGCGCTTCGTTATCGACCAGGGTGTAGCTGTAACTGACGACGCCGGTGGTTTCGTTGAAACCGGTGATGGTCAGTGTGCTGCCCAATGGCGTGGTGATTGATTGCGGGAAGCCTGCTGCTACGCCATTCGTAACCACGGCGATGCCGCCAACGGTCAACGTGGTGACGCCGTCGAGTGCGGTGATGTTGAAGGTGCCGCTTTGGGTCAGCTGGGTGGAATCTGGAGTACTGCCGTCGCTGAGGTTTTTCTCGTAAACGGTGAGTTCGCCACCGTTGACGTTGAGGCCGTTGATGATCACCGGGTCGTCGTTGTTGTGGATCTGCAAGACGAGGTTTGCGGTGCTGGTATCGCCATCGGAATCGGTGATGGTGTAGGTGAAGGTTTCTGTCCCGTTGCCGCCACCGTGCAGCGCTTTGAAATCGGCGTCGGTGGTGTTCAGCGTGTAGGTGTACGTGCCGTTGGCGTTGAGCACTAATGTGCCGTAAGTCCCGGAGAACGTACCGGCGGTGATTGGGCCGGCATTCGGGCCGGCAGGTACGCGATCGGCGCCTTGTACGTCGTTGGTCAGTACGTTGCCGGACAGGCTCAGCAGGGTTTCTGAGGCGGTGCCGGCGTTGCTGTCGTCCACGCCTTTTGGCAGGTCGTCGATGATGTTTACATCGAGGGTCGCATTGGCGGTGGTGCCGTTGTCATCGACGACGGTGACGGCGAACTGCTCTGGCAGATTGTTTGCGCCGTTAGCGGTTGCGTGCGCTTCGTTATCGACCAGGGTGTAGCTGTAGCTGACGACGCCGGTGGTTTCGTTGAAACCGGTGATGGTCAGTGTGCTACCCAGCGGGGTGGTGATTGATTGCGGGAAGCCTGCGGCTACGCCGTTGGTGACCACGGCGATGCCGCCCACGGTCAGCGTGGTCACGCCGTCGAGTGCGGTGATGTTGAAGGTGCCGCTTTGGGTCAGTGCGCCGGAGTCTGGTGCGCTGCCGTCGCTGAGGTTTTTTTCGTAAACAGTCAGCTCGCCGCCATTCACGTCGAGGCCGTTGATGATCACCGGGTCGTCGTTGTTGTGGATCTGCAAGACGAGGTTTGCGGTGCTGGTGTCGCCGTCGGAATCGGTGATGGTGTAGGTGAAGGTTTCTGTTCCGTTGCCGCCACCGTGCAACGCTTTGAAATCAGCATCAGTGGTGTTGAGGGTGTAGGTGTAAGTGCCGTTGGCGTTGAGCACCAATGTGCCGTAAGTCCCGGAGAAAGTACCGGCGGTGATTGGCCCGGCATTCTCGCCGATGACCACACGGTCGGCGCCCTGCACATCGTTGGTCAACACGTTGCCAGTGAGCGACAGATTGGTTTCCGAGGCGGTGCCTGCGTTCGAGTCATCCACGCCTTTTGGCAAGTCATCGACGATATTCACATCGAGGGTCGCGTTGGCGGTGGTGCCGTTGTCATCGACGACGGTGACGGCGAACTGCTCAGGCAAATTGTTCGCGCCGTTCGCGGTTGGGTGCGCTTCGTTATCGACCAGGGTGTAGCTGTAGCTGACGACGCCGGTGGTTTCGTTGAAACCGGTGATGGTCAGTGTGCTGCCCAATGGCGTGGTGATTGATTGTGGGAAACCTGCTGCTACGCCGTTGGTGACGACGGCGATGCCGCCAACGGTCAACGTGGTCACGCCGTCCAGCGCAGTGATGTTGAAGGTGCCGCTTTGCGTCAATGCACCGGAGTCTGGTGCGCTGCCGTCGCTGAGGTTTTTCTCGTAAACGGTGAGTTCGCCGCCGTTAACATCCAGACCACCGATTACCACTGGATCGTCGTTGTTATGAATCTGCAAGACGAGGTTCGCGGTGCTGGTATCGCCATCGGAATCGGTGATGGTGTAGGTGAAGTTTTCAGTACCGTTGCCGCCACCGTGCAGCGCTTTGAAATCGGCATCGCTGGTGTTCAGCGTGTAGGTGTAAGTGCCGTTGGCGTTGAGCACCAAAGTCCCGTAAGTCCCCGCAAACGTGCCGGCAGTGATCGGCCCGGCAGTCTCGCCAGTGACCACGCGGTCGGCGCCCTGCACATCGTTGGTCAGCACGTTGCCGGTGAGGCTGAGATTGGTCTCCGAGGCGGTGCCGGTATTGCTGTCATCCACCGCTTTTGGCAGGTCGTCGATGATGTTCACATCGAGCGTGGCATTGGCAGTGGTGCCGTTGTCATCGACGACGGTGACGGCGAATTGCTCTGGCAGAGTGTTCGCGCCATTGGCGTTCGGATGCGCTTCGTTATCGACCAGGGTGTAGCTGTAACTGACCACGCCGGTCGCCGCGTTGAACCCGGTAATGGTCAACGTGCTGCCCAGCGGCGTCGTCACCGATTGCGGAAAACCAGCCGCGACACCGTTGGTGACCACGGCAATGCCGCCGACGGTTAGCGTGGTGACGCCATCGAGTGCAGTAACGGTGAAGCTGCCATTTTGCGTCAGCGCTGCCGAATCAGGTGAACTGCCCAGGGCCAGGTTTTTCTCGAAAACCGTCAGCTCGCCGCCCGCAATATTCAAACCGCCGAGGGTCACCGGGTCGTCGTTGTTGTGGATCTGCAAAACCAGATTCGCGGTGCTGCTATCGCCGTCCGAATCGGTGAGGGTATAGGCGAAGGTTTCGGTGCCGTTGCCACCGCCGTGCAGCGCTTTGAAATCGGCGTCACTGGTGTTGAGCGTGTAGGTATAAGTGCCATTGGCGTTCAGCACCAGGGTGCCGTAAGTGCCGGTGAACGTGCCGGGCGTCACCGGGCCGGTGGCCACGCGGTCAGCGCCTTGCACATCGTTGGTCAGCACGTTGCCGGTCAGCGTCAGCAAGGTTTCCGAAGCGGTTGAGCTGTTGCTGTCATCCACTGCGCGCGGCACGTCGTCGGTGATGTTGACGTCGAGCGTACCGGTCGCGGTATCGCCATTGCTGTCGCCGGCAACCACGGTGAATTGTTCACTGAGGTTGTTCGCGCCATCGCCCGCTGCATGGGTGTCGTTGCCGTTGAGGGTATAGCTGTAGGTGACGACACCGGTGCTCGCGTTGTAGCCGGTGATGGTCAGGGTGTTGCCCAATTGCGTGGTGATCGACTGCGGGAAACCGACCGCTACACCACCGTTGACCAGGCTGATGCCGCCGACGCTGAGGCTGCTCAAACCATCCGGCGCGTTAACGGTGAAGCTGCCACTTTGGGTCAGCGCTGCCGGATTGGCGGCCGAGCCGTCGGGCAGATTGGCTTCGTTGAGATTCAGCTCGCCACCCGGTACGGACAGGCCGTTGAGGGTCACCAGATTGTTGACCGGTGGCGGCACGATCACTGGCGTGTCGTCGCCGTTGTCGATCACCACGTTGTGGCGTTCTTCAGGGAATTCAGGGATGCCGCCAAACCCGGCGGTGGGGAATCCGATGATCGGATCAACGCGCCCGCCGACTTCCGTCAGCAAGACAAAACTGTGACCACCGCCCGCTTCACCCGGCGCGCCACCCGGAGCGTTTGGCCCAGCGGCAGTGGCTTCAGCGGTTTTCGACGGGTCATCACCGGCGGCGATGGCTTTCTGGATTTGCTCGACGTCGGTCAGTTGCGCTTCGCTCGGCGTCACCGCCTCGGCCGCGTTCACGTGCGCGGCCTGATCGGCGAGCAGTTGCCCGGACAGGGTCATGCTGCTGCCGCGCCCAAGGGTTAGCTCTTTGCCATTTTGCAGATGAACGGCAACGGCGCCTTCGGCCCCGGTGATCAATTGATCGCCGGCAAACAGCCGATCGCCTTCGACCAGCGCGCGTTTTGTGCCGTCCGCTGCCTGTGCGAAAACCTGACCAATGACTTTAGTGACGGTACCGATGAGCGTTGCCATGTGAATTCCTCCGCTGCCGACCACTGTCGGCACTGGTTAACGAAGTAGCCCATGGCTCAATCGGGTTGCCGTGGCGACGCTCGCGCCTTCGACAGTTCGTTCGCAGGTTGCGCCGTTCAGGAAAAATCAGTGCTATCAAGCACTTGAAAAACCTGATCAATGCAGCAAACCCACGAGCGCTACGTAACGCCGGTGAATCACTCGAGTGACAAAAATCTGTCGCTCCCCAGCCGCTACGCGTCCCTCCCCTTCAGCAGTACTTCGCCGTATGTCGCAAAGTGAATGGAACTTTCCTCAAGCCTTTCTGCGCTCCCTAGCGCGCATAAAACAAAGGCTTTCGAGCTGAACAATGTGCCGGATTTTACAAACCGCATAAGTTTTTTTCGGAATAAGCCTTATGAAAATTTTTTCTTAGCTACGCTTCATTATGTTCTTAGCTCTGTTGTTACAAGAGTGAAACGCTTTCCACTAAAAATATCGTCAAATTTTTGGCGACAGTAACACACCATCAGGACTCAGGGAGATGCACCCATGCGCGTTTTAACCCCCCTCTGCAGCGCGGTTTTGCTGGCCATGGCTTGCACATCCCAAGCCCAGGCCATGAACCTCACCGAGGCGATCCAAAGCACCATCGCCACCCACCCGGAACTCGCTTCGCGCGTGGACGCACGCCTGTCGGCTGATGAACAAGTCAAAGTCGCCAAGGGCGGTTTCTATCCGTCCGTCGATTTGAACGCCGCGTATGGCCGTGGCTACAGCGACAACACCAACACCCGCGCCTTCGGTAACCACGACACACGAATTCTCAACTACACCCAATCCGAGCTGCGCTTGCGGCAAATGCTGTTCGACGGTTTCAACACCGCCAACGAGGTTGAGCGCACAAAAGGCGTGTCCAATTCGCGCGCCTACTACGCGCAAGGCACCGCTCAGGATCTGGCCCTGCGCACCATCGAGGTCTACCTCGAAGTGCTCAAGCGCCGCGAACTGGTGACCCTGGCCACGAACAACCTGCAAGCGCACTTGCGCGTCAACGACCAGATTGGCCTGCGCACCGAGCGCGGCATCGGCAGCACCGCCGACTCCGATCAATCGGTGGCGCGTAAAGCGCTGGCGCAAAACAACCTCGACACCGCTGAAGTCGATCTCGCGGATGCCGAGTCGAACTTCTTCAGCGTTGTCGGGCGCATGCCTGATGAACTGGAAGCCCCGGCCACGACCCGTGGCGAGTTGCCGACCACCCTGCCGGAAGCCCAGCAGAGCATGGTCGAAAACAACCCGTACCTGAAATCGGCGCAGGCCGACGTGCAATCGGCTGAGAGCCAATACGAAGTCGCCAAGTCGCCGTTCTACCCACGCTTCGACGCTGAAGCAGCGGTGGGCGCGAACAACAACGTGCAGGGCGATGAAGGCCACGACAACGAATGGCGTGTCGGCGTGATCATGAACTACAACCTGTTCCGTGGCGGCAGCGACAAGGCGCGACTGGCCTCCGATGCGCACCAGATCAATCAGGCGATGGACATCCGCAACAACGCCCTGCGTCAGCTCAACGAGAACATTCACTTGGCCTGGAACGCCATGCTCAACGCGAAGAAACAGACTCCGACCGCCCGCGAATACGCGGAAACCACCAAGCGTGTGCGCGCCGCGTATCAGGATCAGTTCGGCCTCGGCCAACGCACCCTGCTCGACTTGCTCGACAGTGAAAACGAGCTCTACAACGCCAACCGTCGTTACACCGAAATCCGCTACACCGAGGAATATTCGATGTACCGCGTGCTGGCGAACATGGGCCAGTTGCTGAGCAAACAACGGGTGGTGCTGCCCGCCGATGCGATCGCCTCCAGCGAAGTGAAAAACGAAGCCCGCCTCCCAGAGCTGAAATAACCCCTCTGTAGGAGCTGCCGAAGGCTGCATGATCGTTCCCACGTTCTGCGTGGGAACGATCATGCAGCAGGGTTGATGTGGGTGTCCGAGCCAGTTCAAAGGAGCGATCAATATGACCAGCATGGAACCCGGCAACTCTGGGGTCGATCCGCGGCTGAGCTTCGATGATCCGTTACTCGACGGTCTGTTGATTCTCTGCAAACTGCACGGCGCGACAGTCAGTCGCGCCAGCCTGAGTGCCGGGCTGCCGCTGAACAAACAACGTCTGAGCCTCGATTTGTTACCCCGCGCTGCTGCTCGTGCAGGTTTGCAGGCGCGGATGTTGCGCCGTGAACTCAAAGACATCTCACCACTGAACCTGCCAATTCTGTTGTTGCTCAACGACGGCCGCACCGCCGTGTTGCGGCGCTTCGGCGATGACGGCAAAGCGCTGATTCTGCCCAGCGAAGCCGATGGCGGCGAGCAATGGGTCAGCCGTGAAGAACTCACCGAACACTACAGCGGCCAGGCCTTGTTCGCCCGGCCGCGCCACGAACTCGAAGACCTGCGCTCGCCGCTGGTGCCGCGCGTGCATGCCTGGTTTCGCGATACCCTGAAGCTGTCGAAATGGCTTTACGGCGACGCAATTCTCGCCAGTTTCCTGATCAACCTGCTGGGCCTGATGGTGCCGCTGTTCGTCATGCAGACCTACGACCGCGTGGTGCCAAACCAAGCGACGTCGACCTTGTGGGTGTTGTCGATCGGCCTGTTGATCGGCACCGGTTTCGAACTGGTGCTGCGCGTGGTGCGTGCGCACTTGCTCGACACCGCCGGCAAGAAAACCGATGTGATCCTTTCTGCGACTTTATTCGAACGCATCACCGGCATGTCGATGAAGGCAAGGCCAGCGACCATCGGCGGTTTCGCCCAGAGCATTCATGACTTTCAGGGTCTGCGTGAATTCCTCACCGCCGTCACCCTGACCAGCCTGATCGACCTGCCCTTCGTCGTGCTGATGCTGGTGGTGATAGGCCTCCTCGGCGGCTGGCTGGTGGTGATTCCGATGTTGGCGTTTCCGATCACGATCATCTTCGCCCTGGCGATTCAGGTGCGCCTGCGTGACACCGTGCAGAAAAGCCTGAGCCTCGGCGCCGAACGCCAGGCCGTGCTGATCGAAACACTCGGCGGTCTGGAAACCCTCAAGGCCTGCAGCGCCGAAAGCGAGCGCCAGCACAAATGGGAAAGCACCCACGGCGCCCTCACCCGCCTCGACAGCCATGCGCGCAATCTCTCGGCGCTGGCAACCAACGGCACATTGTTCATTCAGCAGTTCTCGGGGATGGCGACGATTGTCGCCGGGGTTTACAGCATCATCGCCGGCAACCTCAGCGTTGGTGCGCTGGTCGCCAGCTACATGCTCGGCAGCCGCGTACTCGCGCCGCTGGGGCAGATCGCCGGGCTGATCACCCGTTATCAGCAAGCGCAATTGACCATGAAAAGCACCGACGCGCTGATGTCGTTGCCACAGGAACGTGACGGCAAACAGCGGCCGCTGGAACGCACGCAACTGCAAGGCGCCCTGGACGTCAGCGGCGTGACCTTTCACTACAACGGCCAGAATGCGCCGGCCCTGAGCAACATCAGCTTCAGCCTCAAGGCCGGCGAACGGGTTGGCATTATCGGTCGCAGTGGCTCGGGTAAAAGCACCTTGGCGCGATTGGTCATGGGTTTCTATGAGCCAGAAGAAGGCCAGTTGCTGCTCGACGGTCTCGACCTGCGGCAACTGGATGTCGCGGATCTGCGCCAGCAAATCGGCTATGTCGCCCACGACCTGCCGCTGCTGGCCGGCAGCTTGCGCGATAACCTCACCCTCGGCGCACGCTACGTCAGCGATTCGCGGATGCTTGAAGTGGCTGAGCTGACCGGCGTTACCGAACTCGCTCGCCAGCATCCGCAAGGTTTTGATCGGCCGGTCGGTGAGCGCGGGCAATTGCTGTCCGGCGGCCAACGCCAAGCGGTATTGCTCGCGCGTTCGCTGTTGCTCGACCCGCCGATCATGCTCCTCGACGAACCCACCAGCGCCATGGACAACAGCAGCGAAGACATCCTGCGCCAGAAACTTCATGGCTGGGTGCAAGGCAAAACCCTGCTGCTGGTCACCCACCGCACCTCGATGCTGAGCCTGGTGGATCGGCTGCTGGTACTCGACAACGGCCGGATCGTCGCCGACGGCCCGAAAGAAGCAGTCATCGAAGCACTGCGCAAGGGCCGCGTCGGCTCTGCGGCGGTGTAGATGCTTAACCATAATTTATGGCTTACACAAAAAAGTGCCCTGCATTGCACAAAACCTGTGCCTTACACAAAACCTGTGGCGAGGGGATTTATCCCCGTTTGGGTGCGCAGCGCCCACAAGATTTTTGGGGTTGCTGCGCAACCCAACGGGGATAAATCCCCTCGCCACAGGAAACCTTTTTGGCCACAGGAATTTTCTGTGGCCACTGGGAAATTCTCAGGCCAAAGGGAGTTCTCTGGTTACAGATACGCGCCCCTGGCCACTAATGGGTCATCCAGTTTGATGTTTCTTAATTGAGGGGTATCGCCCCATGTCGGCATCTTCAGATAGCAAATCTCGCGGCTACTTCGACAGTTTCGGCAAAAGCGCCGAGGCTGAGTTCATGCCGGAAACCGCCGGGGCCGCGTTGCAGGATTCGCCGCGCTGGTCGCGGATCACCGTGTGGCTGGCAGCAGGGCTGCTGATCAGTGCGGTGGTCTGGGCCAAATTCGCCGTGCTCGAAGAAGTGACCATGGGCGAAGGCAAGGCGATTCCGTCGAGCAAGATTCAGGTGATCCAGAATCTTGAGGGCGGCATCGTTACCGAGATCTTCGTGCGTGAAGGGCAAATGGTGAACAAGGGCGACACCCTGCTGCGTCTGGATGACACGCGCTTCCGTTCGAACAAAGGCGAGAGCGAGGCCGATCGTTATGCGCTGACGGCGCAGGTCGAAAGACTGTCGGCCGAAGCGGAAGGCCGGCCGTTCAAGCTCTCCGATGAAGTGGTCGCCAAAGCACCGCAAGTCGCTGAAGACGAGCGCTCGCTGTATGACCAACGCCAGCGCCGACTGGCCAGTGAACAACGAACCCTCAGCGAACAACTGCGGCAGAAAACCCAGGAACTGGCGGAATTTCGTTCCAAGCAGGGCCAGTTCAGTTCCAGTTTGGCCTTGCTGCAGCAAGAGATGAACATGTCCGAACCGCTGGTGAAAACCGGCGCGGTGTCGCCGGTGGAAATCTTGCGATTGAAGCGCAGCGCGGTGGAGATCCGAGGTTCGCTGAACGCCACCACACTCGCCATTCCCCGCGCCGAATCGGCGATTGCCGAGATCCGCAGCAAGATCGACGAATCCGAACAAACCTTCCGCTCCGAAGCCGCCAAAGAGCTAAACGAGAAACGCACCGACCTGTCAAAAATCACCGCGACCAGCATCGCCATCGACGACCGGGTCACCCGCACCACCGTGACTTCACCGGTGCACGGCGTGATCAAGCAATTGAAGGTCAACACCATCGGCGGCGTGGTGCAGCCGGGCAGCGACATGGTTGAAATCGTGCCGCTGGAGGACAACCTGCTGATCGAAGCCAAAGTGCGCCCGCAGGACGTGGCGTTTCTGCATCCGGGGCAGAAGGCGATGGTCAAGTTCAGTGCTTATGACTACACGATTTACGGCGGGCTGAGCGCCAAGCTTGAGTTGATCGGCGCGGACACGATTACTGATGACAAGGGCAACAGCTTTTACCTGATTCAGGTGCGCACCGATAAAAACCATTTGGGCGGGGATGTGAAACCGTTGCTGATTATTCCGGGGATGGTGGCGACGGTGGACATTATTACCGGCGAGAAGAGTGTGCTGGATTACTTGCTGAAACCGGTGCTGAAGGCGCGGACTGAGGCGATGCGCGAGCGGTAGCGAATGATCGTTCCCACGCTCCGCGTGGGAATGCCGCCCGGGACGCTCCTCGTCCCTTCGCGACTGTGACGCAGAGCGTCACTGGATGCATTCCCACGCAGAGCGTGGGAACGATCATCTATCGCCATGATTACGCTGAAAGGTCTCCTCCCCCATCGCCGCAATCTGCCCCTCGATCAACGCTTCAAACGGCTTGAGCAACGGCTCAAACGAAACCGGCGCCTCCAGCGTTTGCAATGCCTGCACAATCGCCTCAACCGTCGACAATGCCCCCGGCCCCGGGGCCTTGCGCAACCGATAGCGCGACACCCCGCCCTCGGCCAGCGTCACCCGTGGCAACGCCGCCAGCAGTGGATTGAGGTGCAGCATCTTGCGCGCTTTACGCCACGTTCCATCAGGCACCACCAGTAACAACGGCTCATCCGACTCAGCGTAAGCCTGCATCGGCTGCGCATCATCGGCGGGAAACAACAACCGCGCCCGATACCCCGGCTGATTCAGCAGCCTCGGCAAATCCTCAAACACCTCACCCACAATCAGCTCGGCATTGCTCAACCCCAACGCCGCCAATCGCGCGGTGTTCAACGCATGATTGACCTCGCTCGGATGCTGCAACAGCAACACTCGCGTGCGGCTGTCGAGGCTGGGGATCAGCGGGCACAGGCAATGGGTTTGTGGGCGCAGGCAGCGCGGGCATTGAGGTCTGGACATACTTCTTTTTCCTACAAGCTAAGCCTGATTGAGCTGTGCTTTGAGCAAATCGCGGAAGGTCTGGATCAGCGGCTCACGGCTACGGCCCCGGCGCATGATCATCGAGAACGGCGCCTGATAACCGAACGTCGCCGGCAGCAGAACCCGCAAATCCCCTTTGTCGGCCCACGCCTGCGCGTAGTGCTCCGGCAAGTAACCAATGTAGGCGCCGGACAGCACCAGAATCAGCTGCGCCTCCATACTTTCCACGGTCGCAGCGCTGTGCTTGAAACCGTGACGCGCCAGCTCGGCCTGACTCCAATAACCACGACCGACCATGCGCTGCTGGGTGATGACTTGCTCGGGGATGCGCCGCTCGTTGAACAACGGATGGCGGCTGCTGCAATACAACCAGTGCTGCTCGCGGTACAGCGGCATGTAGACCAGACCGCTCATCCGTGTGGAGAACGCGCCGATGGCCAGGTCGAGGCGATTGTCCTGCACACCGAGTTGCAATTCGTACGGGCTCATCACCGATAAGTGCAAATGCACCGCCGGGTGTTCCTGACTGTAGCCGCCAATGGCTTCGGCGAACGGCAAGGCCTTGTCGCTGACCGTGGAGTCGATCACGCCGAGGTTGAGCGTGCCGCGCAATTCGCCCTTGAGCGCGGCGGCGTATTGCTCGAACCCTTCGAGTTCGGCGAGCAGGCGCAGGGTTTCCTGATGGAACAGCTCACCCTTGCTGGTCAGGCTGAACCCGCCGCGTCCGCGATGGCACAGCACCAGACCGAGCGCGGCTTCGAGCTGGCTCATGTAGGTGCTGATCGCCGAGGTCGACAGGTTGAGTTCCTGCTGCGCATTGGCGAAACCCTGATGCCGCACGACGCTGACGAAGATGCGCAATAGTTTCAGGTCGGGTAAAGCGTTGGCCATGCGGCTCTCCAAACATCGGACTTTTCCCCTGTAGGAGCTGCCGAAGGCTGCGATCTTTTGATCTTTGTTTTTAGGGTCAAGATCAAAAGATCGCAGCCTTCGGCAGCTCCTACAGGGATATTTAACCAGGTAAAGAGTCTATCCCGGGCCTCGCCATTAGTTTAGAAAAATCTGAACTAAGTATTTGCCCGTAGCGATTCTTTCCCCTCACTACATTTCGCATCATCGGCCCCACAGCGGCGTCCGAACCTGTGCTCAACGGCGCGCCGATATAAATAAAACAAAGACGATGAGGCCCTACCCGTGGACAAGATTCTTCACCAACCACTGGGCGGCAACGAAATGCCGCGCTTCGGCGGCATCGCCACCATGCTCCGACTTCCCCATGTACCGACCGCTGCCGGCCTGGACGCTGCCTTCGTAGGCGTGCCACTGGACATCGGTACTTCGCTGCGCCCCGGCACCCGCTTCGGGCCACGCGACATTCGCACCGAATCGGTGATGATCCGCCCTTACAACATGGCGACCGGCGCTGCGCCGTTCGACTCGCTGGCCGTGGCCGACATCGGCGACGTGGCGATCAACACCTTCAACCTGCTCGACGCCGTGCGCATCATCGAAGAAGCCTACGACAACATCCTCGAGCACAACGTGATCCCGATGACCCTGGGTGGCGACCACACCATCACCCTGCCGATCCTGCGTGCGATTCATAAAAAGCATGGCAAGGTCGGTCTGGTGCACATCGATGCCCACGCGGACGTCAACGATCACATGTTCGGCGAGAAAATCGCCCACGGCACCACCTTCCGCCGCGCGGTTGAAGAAGGTCTGCTCGATTGCGACCGTGTCGTGCAGATCGGTCTGCGCGCTCAGGGTTACACCGCTGACGACTTCAACTGGAGCCGCGATCAGGGCTTCCGCGTGGTTCAGGCCGAAGAGTGCTGGCACAAGTCGCTGGCACCGCTGATGGCTGAAGTGCGCGAGAAAGTCGGCGGCGGCCCGGTGTACCTCAGCTTCGACATCGACGGCATCGATCCGGCCTGGGCACCTGGCACCGGCACCCCGGAAATCGGCGGTCTGACGACCATTCAGGCGATTGAAATCGTTCGCGGCTGCCAAGGCCTCGACTTGATCGGTTGCGATCTGGTAGAAGTCTCGCCCGCTTACGACACCACCGGCAACACTTCGCTGCTGGCCGCCAACCTGCTGTACGAAATGCTCTGCGTACTGCCAGGCGTGGTTCACCGCTGAGGGTTGCGTCATGAACGAACGTGATCAGGTTCTGCAAGCGGCCGCCGAGCTGGTGGCTGCCTTTGCCCGTAATGATCGCGAGGCTTACTTCGGCGCGTTCAGCGCCGATGCAAGTTTCGTTTTCTACACCCTCGAACAGCCGTTGCTGTCGCGCGATGCCTATCAGGCCTTGTGGGACAGCTGGCGCGCCGAGGATGGCTTCGAGGTGCTTGCGTGTACCTCGAGCAACGCCTTCGTCAGCCTGCAAGGTGACGTGGCGATTTTCATCCATGACGTGGCCACCGAGCTGCGCATGCAAGGGGAGCACCACTTCACCCAGGAGCGCGAGACGAATGTGTACACGACACAAGCGACGAGCCAAGACCACCACGGCCATAGGCTGCCCC